>CAYYOP010000014.1:0-15831 GCA_964473435.1 uncultured Muribaculaceae bacterium
ACAGATAAATTGTTTACATTTGAATAGATATTGAAAAAAATATAATATTGTAGTAATATTAAATTATGAAAAAGAATAAAGAAGATCAATTATCATTTGTATTGTTAATAGTAATGGCAATAGTTATACCTATCATACTAGCTATTTCATATGGATATATTCAAGCTAAAAACAATAATGAAGAATTTGAAATATCAAATGAAAATGTAGAAATAGAATTAATAACAGAAAATGAATATATAAGCGCAACTGATTTATCATTAATTGAATCTAATAATATATCTAAAGATTCTAAAAAACATCAATTTAAAGTTGTAACTGGTCCAAATGAACAATATATATCTTATAATTTATCATTATCAGATTTAACAATTAGTTCTAATCTTAGAGTGTCAGATTTCAAATGGCAACTATTAAGAGGTGACACTACAATAAGTAATGGAACATTTAAAGGAATAACAGAAAATAATATGAATTTAGCAAAAAACTTACAAATAGATAAAAACACTATAGATGATTTTGAACTTAGAATATGGTTAGAAAAAACAGATAATGATCAACAAAAATTATTAAACGGCACATTTAGTGCTAAGTTATTATTAGTAGAAAATAAATAGCTAGTTATACTGGCTTTTTTTATTGTTAATATGATAATATATTTATGGTGATAATATGTATAGTTTATTAATTCCATTTATAGTTGGTTTATTCTTTTTTGGAGGAGCATTAATTTCTTCTTTTATTAAAAATAAAGAAAAATTAATATCTTATAGTTTAGGAATGAGTTTTGTTGTTCTAATATTATTAATAATATTAGATGTTTTACCAGAATGTTTAGAATTGTTTACTAATTATAAATATTTAAGTATTGGTGGAGGGGCTTTATTAGGCATAGGAATTTTAATGTTATTAGAAAAATTAATACCTCATCATCACGATCATTCAAAACACAATAATCAACATGAACATTTGATGCATTTAGGTGTAATGACATCAATTGCTATTATAATTCATAATATAGTAGAGGGAATAGGTATCGGAGCAATTATTGAAACAGATTTAAAAATGGGGATAATATATGCTTTTGGTGTATCTCTTCATAATATTCCATTTGGTATTAAAATATCTGCTATGTTAATAAATAATAAGAAAAAAATGTGGACATATATAAGTTTATTAACATTATCTACCTTTGCTGGAGGGCTAATTGTATTTTGCTTTAAAGGTATTTTATCAGACTTTTTATTAGGATCTTTATTAAGTATTACAATAGGAATGATTATTTATATAGTTTTCTTTGAACTGTTAACTGAACTAAAAGAAAATTTTAATAAATATACTATATTAGGTATCTTATCTGGAATAATAATTATGTTATTAGGAATGGTGATTTAAATGGTTGGAATTGCTCTTGAAGGTGGAGGAGCAAAAGGAGCATATCAAACAGGTGCTTATATTGCTTTAATAAATAATGGTGTAAAACCAAATATGATAGCAGGAACATCCATAGGTTCAATTAATGCTGCATTAATGATACAAGGTGATTTAAATAAATTAATTAATCTATGGATTGATACAACAACTGATATTTTAGGAATTGATAGTCAATTAGTTAATAAAATAAAAACTAAAAATATAACTTTTGATGATATAAAGTTAGGTGTCGATAATGTAAAAAAAATATTAAAAAATAAAGGAATAGATACAACAGAACTTTTAAAAATAATAGAAGATAATATTGATGAAGCAGAATTACGAAAAAGTAAAATAAAATTTGGATTAGTAACCGTAAAAGTAAAAGGATTTACTCCTTTAGAACTAACTATAGATGACATTCCTGAGGGAAAAGTTTCAGAATACATACTAGCATCTTGTTATTTACCGATATTTTCTTTTAAGAAAATAATTGATGATAACTATTATTTAGATGGAGGATTTTATAATAATCTGCCAATATCTTTTTTAGAAAAACAAGGATGTACTAAAATATATGCAATTAGAATAAGTGGTATAGGATTTGAAAAAACTATAGAATATGATCATACTGAAGTAATAGAAATTAAACCTAAAAAAAATTTAGGATCTACAATTATTTTTGATCGTGAAACAAGTATCAAATATATGAAACTAGGTTATTATGATACTTTAAAAGTAATTAAGAACTTAGATGGTGATAATTATTACTTTAATAAAAAATCAGATAAATATTATAACAAACTAATAAAAAAAATAAATCCAGAAATTATATCACGCTTAAAAAGAAGATTTAGAACTAAAGATATAAAAACATTGGTAATAAGAACCATTGAGCATTTATTTAAAAAATCTGATTATAATCAATTAAAGTTATATAATATAAAAAAAGAAATAAGATATATGCGAAAATATAACTTAGTGATAGATCCACTGTTTAAAGAATTTATTGATAATTGTAAACTGTTTTAAGATAGACATATACTTCTCACTTTGTTAAAATAGTACCAGAAGGTGATTAAAGATGGGAAGAGCTTACTCAGTAAGAGCAGCAAGTATTCAAAAAACAGGTGCTGCTAAAGGAAAATTATATACGAACTATGCTAAAGAAATTTATTTAATAGCAAAAAAAGGAACGCCTGATCCGGATTCTAACATTCCTTTGAAAAGACTTATAGATAAAGCTAGGAAAGATCAAGTTCCGAATGACATTATAAAAAGAGCAATTGATAAAGCAAAAGGAGCAGGTGGAGAAGACTACTCAGAAGTTATATATGAAGGCTTCGGACCTGGAGCAAGTACTTTTATAATAAAATGTTTAACTGACAATGTAAATAGAACAGTAAGTTTTGTAAGAGCAGCATTTAATAAAGTACATAAAAGTTTAGGAGTTACAAATAGTGTTGCTTATAATTATGAATATTTAGCAATAATATCTTTTAAAAGTGACAAAGAAGAAGAAATCTTTGAAAGTTTATTAAATAACGGTATTGAAATAGTAGATTTAGAAACTGAAGATAATGAAATAACTATTTCTTCTCAACCATCAGATATTAATAAAGTAAAAGATATAATAGAACAAATTATTCCAAATATAGAATATACTTTTGATGAAGTAGGTAACTTTGCAAAAGAAGAAGTTATATTAACTGGTGAAGACTTAGAGCAGTTTGAAAAACTGTATAATTTGTTAGATGAAATAGATGATGTATCATCGATATATCATAATGTTAAAAGAGATTAAACTCTTTTTTTAATAATTAGTATAAATAACAAAAAAAACATTATAATAATTAGTAATAATACGATTTATTAATAAAAGCGTTATTAAGCAGTAAAAAATGAAAAAAGTCTTAAAATAGATTGATTTTCTTTTTTCAAAGTGCTATTATTGATATATAGTAAAGGAGGATATTCATATGAATGAAGGAAAAGGTAATACAGTATTACTAACAATAATTGGAATCGCAACTCTTTTGATTGCCGTTATAGGTGCAACGTTTGCATACTTTACAGCAATTTTAACGGGTACAGAAAATGCAACGACATATAGGATTAATTCGGGGACTATAGGCACTGTCTTTGAAGGTGGTGCAGCTATAAACGCTTATAATATAATACCACGCGAAGAATCTTGGGGTGAAAAAACATTTACTGTAAAAGGTAACTCACAAGGTAGTTCATCGGTTTTTTATACTTTAGGTCTTGTTGTTGAAACTAATACATTTAGTCCTGGTGCTTTAAAATATACATTATTAGTAGATTCTAGTTCATCATCAAATGGAACAAAAGTTCCTGAAAAAGCAACCCATACAAACATTCCAAATAGTGGAACGGAAAATTTAGGAACAGGAATATTTGCTGGACCAACTGATGGAGAGGTAGCACATACTTATATCTTATCAATTTATTTTCCAGAAACTGAAGAAAATCAAAATGAAGATCAAGGAAAAATATTATATGCCCACATTTCAGTAGATGTTGAAACTAGTGGACAAACAACAACAAACCCTTAAAATAAAATATAAAGGAGGAATAAATAATGAATAATAAAACGAACACATTATTATTAACCGTAATAGGAGTTGCAACATTATTAGTTGCAGTTATAGGTGCAACATTTGCATACTTTACGGCTAATATAACTGGTAGCGAAAAAGGAACAACCATCACAGTAGGAGCTGGTAAATTAGCTATTGCCTATGAAAGTGGAGAGAAAATAATACTAGCTGATGAAATTCAACCTGAAGAAGAAAAGCCTGCTATGACAAAAGAATTTACTATTACAGGTTCTAACAACACAACATCGGTTATGCCATATAGTTTAGAATTAGTAATATCAGAAAATACATTTACAAGTAATGCGTTAAGTTATACTTTTGAGTCAACAAATACTGGTGTTAATGGAGTAGTAGCAACTCCAATTGCTGAAACTGCTATTGTGACTGGGAATCAAGTAATTTCTTTAGGAAATGGATACTTTTCAGGACAAGTAACAAATTCTGTACATACTTATGTTTTAAAAATTTACTTCAGAGAAACTGGTGAAAACCAAGATGTAGATAAAAATAAAACAATATCAGGATATGTAAATACCAAAGTTGACGAAGTATATACAACTCAATAAAATAAAGCTTAATGCTTTTTTTTTTTGCTTTTTTATTTAAAATAGATAGATGAACCTTGCCTTTTCATATCAAAAAGATTATAATATCAATAGAATAGAATAGGTGGTACTATGAGGGAAAACCCTAAAGTTGCAAAGACAAATCTCAAACAATCTCTAGAGTACGTTGGAAAATTGTTATCAACTGCTGTAATTGTAGTACTACTTCTAGTGGGAGCGTTTTTAATTTATTACGTTGTATCTGCTAAGGTTCTAAGTAGAAAAGCAGGAGCAGTCCCTAAGTTATCTTTATATACTATTGTTAGTGGTAGTATGGAACCTGCAATAAAAGTATATGATATCATTTTAACTGTAAGAGTAGATAACTATGATGAATTAGAAGTCGGAGATGTAATAACATTTAATTCGTATAACTCATTAATATCAGATATGACCATTACTCATAGAATTGTTGATATAAGAACTAATGAAGACAATAGAAGAGAGTTTATAACTAAAGGTGACTGGAACCCAACTGCTGATACTGCACCGGTACAAGAAACAGATATTATTGGTAAAACAGTATTGAAGATACCTCAAATTGGAAGAATACAATTCTTCTTAGCAACTAAGATAGGGTGGTTATTCGTAGTTTTAATTCCTGCTTTAGGTATTATAATATATGATATTTTAAAACTATTTAAAGTTTTAGGAATAACTGATAAAACCGAAAGTATCGAAGGAGATATAACAAGTTCTGTTGTTAAAGAAGAAAATAAAAAAATATTAGAAGTTCTAGAAAAAATAAAACAAAAGAAAACTTTAGAAATTAACAGTCAAATTGAACCTCAAGCAGAAATATTAAATAATAAAGTTTCAAGTAAAGTAATTCCAATCCAACAAAATAATTCAGAGAAACTTAATCAACTATCTGAATTGAAAAAAAATATATCAGATAATAAAATTTTACAAGATGATGTTTTAATTGAAGAAATTAATGATTATAAAAACACTCAAGGATTATTACCCAATCGGCAACTAGATTCTATTAGTTTAGAGACTAATCAAGTTATTGAAGAAAATAAAGATCATCATATATATAAATATATTGTTTCTGAAGACTCACAAGTAATTAGTGATAATTTTGTCATAGAAGAAGATATTCAGTGATTTGACATCAAAAATATTTTGTGTTATTATATAAACCAATATTAATTCTCGATAAGAGAATTTTTATTATGGGGGAATAATGAAAAAAGAAATCTTTAAAACACTTTTTGAAATTCTTATAGTAACTATATTATTAACATTTAGTATTCCTACTTGGAAGGAAATAAATGCTTCAACAACTGGTTTAGAACAAAAAATAGAAAGTAATACTATTAGCTTAGAAATATACAAAATGACTGAAACTAGTCCATCTATAATTAATGAAGATTACGATTTTAAACCAACTAATATAATAGTTGCTAATAATTCTAATTATAATAAAAACGGAACTTTATTATTAATGTACTCTAAATTATCAACTTTAGATTATAAACATTTATATATTATTATAAATGATATATCGTATGATCTAAATGATTTATTACTAAGTACTAATAAAAATTATTATGTTTTTGAATTAGAACACATTAATTTAAAAAAATATGATAATAAAGAATTTATAATTGGTTTTAAAACAAAAGAAGATACACTATTTGTAAATTTATATAATAAGTACTTTGATTCGAACTTAGAAATTTCTGAATATTAAAAAGCGATTAATCGCTTTTTAATTTGTTATAGGGTGTAATATAATAATTTATCTTTTTGGTTTATTGCTGCCACTATAGTCGATACACTTATAATTGAAAATGCTTCTCATAAATGTTAATCACCATCCTTCATTATAAATTATGAACAATTATATTATTAGAATGTTCTTATTAATTATAAACTAATAATTTTCTAAATTTATCAGCATAAAAAAATAAAAATAAGATTTATTGACAATTTAAAATGAAAATGTTAGTATAAACTCATATATGAGACAGGGGTGTACTTTATATGTATAACGAAAAAAGAATTGAATTTGATTGGAAAGGATTCTTATTAAAGTTAGCGTTTTTAATTATAGTTGTAATTTTAATAGTTAAATTATTACCAATTAATAATCAAAATAAAACCAAAGAACTTAGTACAGAATTTAAAGAAAACATAATTACTTTAAAAGAAAAAGGAGCAGGCTATTTTACTGAAGATAAATTACCTACTAAAGTAGGAGAGGCAGCTAAAGTTAGTTTAGATGATCTTATTAAAGTTGGAGTTATAAAGACTCTGACTGATAAATCAGGAAAAGAATGTAATAATAAGTCCAGTTATATAAAAGCAATAAAAAACTCAAATGATTATGAATTAGAAGTTCATTTAGTTTGTGGCAAAGAAAAAGATACTTCACGTATATATATAACAAATGAATCTAAAGAAAATAAGCCAACTACCACTACGACGACTAAAAAAATCGAGAATGAAAAAGAAACAACTAAATCTAATAGTAACAACACAAATAAAAAACCAGTTGAATATATAACAAGTAAAGTTATTAAAACAACTAAACCAGTTACTAATGTTTCTATAATATTTAATACCAATGGCGGAACAGCTATTAATTCTCAATTTATAACAATCGGCTCTAGAGCAACTAGACCAAATAATCCAACTAAAGCAGGATATATATTCTTAGGTTGGTTCTATGAAGATAAAGAATATAATTTCAATGCTTCTGTTTCAAAAAATATAATATTACTTGCTAAATGGTTACCTGTAACAAACAGTAATGTTGTACCTTCAAAAAATTATACTATTACTTTTAATAGTAATGGTGGTACTTTTGTACCTTCACAAACAATTAAAGAAGGTGGTTATATTGCAAAACCTAGTAATCCGTTCAGAGCAAATGTTATTTTTGCTGGATGGTATTTAAATAATAAATTATTTGACTTTAATACTAAGATTGATAAAAATATAACTTTAGTAGCCAAGTATTACACAAATGAAATATATGTATCAGATGTAAATTCTATAAGTTGGAATGCTCCAATTAATTCAATAACATCATATAATACTTTAGCAATTCCTCAGCATTTAACTGGAATTAATGTAGAAGATGTTAAAGTTGTTTCTGTCAATTATCTTGGTGCTTTAAGTACTCAATCAGATTACAATAACTATCAAAAGTCAACTTTCGATTACCATAGTAATAATATTGATAATACACCAACTTATTTTGGTAATTTTGCTAAAATAAATTATGCAAATGTTTATTTTTCAGGAAGAGATATTACTTGGATTGCAAACGTAGGAAGTCAATGTGACTATACATTTTATTATTATAATACAAATGCTTGTTTATACGGAATTAAATATCGTGTTACGTGGCAATATAAACTTTTTAGATAACTCTATGTTATCTTTTTTTTGTCAAAAAAAAATAGTTCGATGAACTATTTAATTATATATGGATCTAATTTTGTACCTTGTCCTTCTTTATAAAGTACATTTTTATTTAAGTGTCCGACTAGTGATACTCCACTAGTACTAGATGTATTTGATAATGAAAGACCATAATCTAATTTAAATGCTTTATGACTAGTATCTTTATCTGCTGTTAATGTCCATGTAGCTGAATCTAATCTTGCTAAGAAATTATAATTAGTACAACTATTGCTTTTAATATTCTCACAATTAGGATCTAAACTTGCTTGAATATATTCACTTGCATATATTAGACCAAATACCTGATCTTCAATAACTTCGTTACATTCCATCAAATAATTATTTACTTCGTCTTTTTCACTTCTTTTTCCAATACATAAATTTTGAGTAGCAAAGTATGCTTTGATATCATCCTTAAAGTATTTGTCACTATTATATATATCTTCTAGTTTGTTTTTTATTCTACTATTAATGTTATTGGAAATAAAATCGTTAATTCCTAGATTAGATCTTTTATCAATATTATATCGATTATCCCAAGGAGATGATTCAGTTCTTTTTACTTCTATAATTCTAACAGTGCCATCACCATTAATTTTAATAATTCTCCATAATTTATCATTTAGTAATAAATAGTTATTTAGAGTTTCACCTCTAAAAATATGAGATTCACCAATTTTATATAATCCTTCACCAACTGTAACTGTTGATTGTTCAATTAATTTTTCTGATAATTTAATTGGTTTAATATCTCCGCAAGTTAACATTGGTGTATATAGATAATATCCATTACTATTTATTACTTTTACTTCACCAGTACAACTTTCTCCAGAAGTTAATTGGATCTTTTTAAAATTTTTATTTTCAATAAAGTAACTAATTGAAAGTGATGTATCTTCACCATTTTTTGGTAGAGAATCTTTATTTTTTTGATAATAATTTTTTGATAAAGTTATTAGTTTAGTTTCTAATTCATTTAATGAATATTTTTTGTTTTTATTACAACCACTTATTAGAGCAATAATAACTATAAATATAATTATTATTCCAGCAGCCATTCCCATTATTCTTAATAATTTTTGATCGATTTTCATATTACAAATCGTGCCTCCATCTCCATTAAAGTATATCAAAATATATTTGTTAATACAATTAATTATTTTCAAATAAATGCTAATATGATATGATATGTTTGAAAGAAGGATTCATTGTGAGTAAAAGAAAAAAAACTAAGACAAAAAAAAGAATTAAGTTAGATAATATAATAATAGGAATTATAGTTTTATTACTATTAGGAGGGTTTGGAGTATATTATATTATTAATAATAAATCTGCATTAAAACTTCCAAATTTAAAGCCTAAAACAACGACTAAAGAAGTGAAAAAAGTAAAAATTGTCGATATTGATTCTAAAACAAGACCATATGCAGTCATGATTAATAATATAAGTGCGGCTAGACCATTACAAAGTGGACTTCAAGATGCATATATAATATATGAAATGATTGTAGAAGGTGGTTTAACTCGTTATTTAGCGCTTTTTAGTGATGTTGATGTAGAACGTATAGGATCTATAAGAAGTGCTCGCCATTACTATTTAGATTATGTTTTAGAAAATGATGCAATATATGTTCATCATGGACAATCACCTCAAGCAGAAAGTGATTTTAAAAATTTAAATATAGATAGAATTGTAGTAGATACATCTAAGACTGGTTGGAGAGATAAGTCTTTAAGAAATATAAATAGTGAACATACTTTATTTACTAGTACTGAAAAATTATCAAATGGTATTGGTAATAAAAGAACAGAAAGAAACAAAGGTTATTTATTACAATATAGTGTAGATTCACTAAATTTAAAAGATAAAGAAAATTCAAAAGAAGCTAATAATGTATCAGTAGAATATTCATCTTCTGCAATGTCATCTTATGAGTATGATAGTGAAACAAAAGTATATAAAAGAAGTGTTAACAACAAAGTTCAAAAAGATTATGTAACTAAAAAACAATATACATTTAAAAATATATTAGTTTATGAAGTACCTAATAATAATATTAGTGGTGATACATCTGGTAGACAAAATCTTAATAATGTAGGATCTGGTACTGGATATTATATATCTGAAGGTTATGCAGTACCAATTACTTGGAGTAAGTCTTCAAGATCTGCAACAACTATTTATAAATATGAGAATGGTGATGAATTAGTTGTTAATGATGGAAATACATTTATTCAAATACAACCTAAGAATAAAACATTAACAATTAGTTAATTTTATTAGATATATTTCATATAATTAGTTAAGTCTAAGAATAGAAAGGAAGGATTACGTGTGTTAGAATTTATAGTAGATAATTATTTAATAGTTTTGATAATAGCATTCTTTTTAATATTTGCTTTAATAGGATACATTGTTGATTCAATTAGGAATAAAAGAAGAGAAGAGGCTACAAAGCAAGTTCTTGAAACAAATGAAGAAATTCCTAGTGTGATAGAAGTAGAAGAAGAAATAGAAATAGAAGAAGTTCCTGAAATTATTGTAGAAGAAACAATTAATGTAGAGGAAGAACCTATTATTCCACCAGAGATAGAAGAACCTGTTGCTCAAACAGTAAAAGAAACTATTCCTGAAATTGAAGAACCAGAAGAATAAACTTAAATGACAAACCTATTATTAACAAAGGTTTGTTTTTTTGATTATAAAATCATCTTAAATACAAAACACAAAAGATTTGGTATAGTAATTTAAAAGTATATTTGATATAATACTTATGCTATATAAGGAGTGATTAATTGTGACAATTACGTCAATGTGGAGCATAATAACAAAAATTATAGATATTATTATTGTTTGGTTAATGTTTTATTATTTATTAAAAAACCTACGAAACAATGTTAAGTTAGTATTAATATTTAAAGGTGTAGCAATAGTCGTTGCTATAAAACTGGTTAGTAACTGGTTAAATTTATATACTATAGGTTTACTTTTAGAATATGTAATTTCTTGGGGACCTTTAGCTTTAATTATAATATTTCAACCAGAAATACGAGCTGTATTAGAATCAATTGGACGCAGTCAATTATTGGGGCGTCATAAAGTCTTAACAGTTGATGAACGCGAGCGAGTAGTTTATGAAATAATGAATGCTGTTGAATTTTTGAAAAGAAATCGTATTGGTGCATTAATGGTTATTGAAAGAAATATATCTCTTCAAGAATATATAGAACCAGCTAATAAGATATATGCTGATATTACTTCTGCTTTGTTAGAAGCAATATTTATGCCACCAAATCCACTTCATGATGGTGGAGTAATAATTCAAGGAGATAAACTAACGTGTGCTAAAGCAGTATTTAAAACAAGTATGAACCCTAATATTAATAAAAAATTAGGAACACGTCATCGTGCTGCATTAGGAATAGCTGAAGAAACAGATGCTATTGCTTTAGTAGTATCTGAAGAAACAGGAAGAATAAGCATAGCAGTAGATAGCAACTTAAACTATAATTTAACATTAGAAGAATTTAAAATGTTATTATTAGATGAATTAAAACCAAAAATGGAAGTCTTCTATGATGCCGATGAAGAAGAAATGGGTGAAATAGATGAATAAGATATTAAATATAATTATAAATATATTTAAGGCTATATATACATTTATAGATAAAGTGATAGTAATACCAATAAGTAGAATTATATATAGAATTAGTGAATTATCAAAAAACCATAGTGGTAAATTTGAAAAAGTTTTAAATAGACCAAATATATTAGTTTATGTTTCATTGTTTTGTGCGATTTTCATATTTTTGTTAATAGATACTAAAGCAATAAACTTAGTAACTGAAGAAGCAGAAATAATTTCTGGACAAAAAGTAAAAATTATTTATAATGAAGAAGCATATGTTGTTGAAGGAGTTCCTGAAACAGTAGATATAACTTTAATTGGACGTAAGAGTGATTTATATTTAGCTAAACAACTTGGAGAACATGAAGTAGTTTTAGATTTAAGTGGATACTCTACAGGTCAACATAAAGTAAGATTAAAATACAATCATAGTATTGAATCAGTAAACTATAAACTAGATCCAAGTACTATAACAATTAAAATAAGTGAAAAAGTAAGTGCTGTTAAATCATTAACACATGATTTATTAAATAAAGATAAACTAGATAGTAAACTTTCTATTAAGAGTGTAGAACTAGATAGAAATGAAGTAATTATCAAAGGATCAGCAGAAGCATTAGAATCAGTAGCAACTGTAAGAGCATTAATAGATTTAAAAGCAGCAAATTTAACTGAAAAAGGAACATTTACTGTTGATTCAATCGTACTAGTTGCTTATGATAATAATGGTACTAGATTAAATAATGTTGAAATAGTACCAACTAAAGTAAGTGCTTCAGTAGTAGTAGATTCATATTATGCTGAATTACCAGTTAAAATAGTTACTACAGGAACACCAACTGTTGGATATGCAATATTAAGTGCTATATCTAATATAACTAAAGTAGGTGTCTATGGAGATCAAAGTGTTATTGAAAACCTTCTATTTATAGAAGCAGTAATAGATATTGATGGATTAAATACGAATAAAACATTTAATGTTAATCTAACTAAACCTGCTGGAGTAAGATTTATGACTGAAACAACTGCTAGTATAAATATAACTATGGATAGTGAATCTAGTAGAGAATTTGAAAATATTCCAATAGAATCAATAAACTTAGGTAATAACTATACAGTTCAAGCATTATCAGATGAAGATGCAGAAATAACAGTAATAGCAAAAGGAGTTAACTCAGTTTTAAATAGTATTGAAGATTCAAATATGATTAAAGCTAGAATTGACTTAAGTGGATATGGAATAGGTACTCATGAAGTCAAAGTTGAAGTTTATATAGATGATGTAAGACTTAATTTAATACCTAAAGTATCAACTGTAAAAATAAAAATAGCATCAAAAAGTAGTTAAAAACTACTTTTTTTCTTTCAAATATGATAATATTATACTAGGAGAAACGTATGAATAAAGGATTTACAATGGTAGAATTATTAGCAGCAATTATTATATTATCTACGATAATGATTATTGCTGTACCAACTTATACAAATACTGCTGCTGCTGTTAAAGAAAGTAGTTTGAAAAATAAAACAGATACTATAAATGCATCAATGTACAAGTTTGCTAAAAAGTATTTACTAGATGATGTAAAGCCTGCTGGACAAAATTGTAGTAACAGTAATAATTGCTGTAAAGAATACGATCTATATAAATTTGTACTTGAATATGGAATATATGCCTCAGAAGAAAGAAATGAAGAAGGAAATGTTATAATAGATCCAATAACTAATCAAAAACTAAATGGAATAGTTAAAGTAAAATATAATATAAATACATATGATTTAGATATAGAATTTATAAAAGACAAAACAATAACAACTCCATCAGCAGATTGCAAGTAAGGATGATAAAATGAAAAAAATATTAATGATAGTATTAGACGGTTTCGGCATCAGAGAAGAAGAAACCGGAAACGCTATAAAATTAGCAGATATGCAATTCTTTAATAAGTTATGGGAAGAGTATCCTCATGCCTTACTAGAAGCATCTGGCGAAGCTGTAGGTTTACCTAATGGCCAATTTGGAAATAGTGAAGTAGGACATGGTGCCATAGGTCTAGGAAAAAAAGTAAAACAAAGAATTACGGTAGTATCTGAAGAAATAAAAGATAAAAATATTTATGAAAATATAATCTTAAATGAATTAACAAATCATGTTATAGAAAATGATTCATGTTTACATTTAATGGGATTACTTTCAGATGGTGGAGTCCATAGTGAACTAGATTATATCCTAGAGTTAATTCCAATCTTAAAAGAAAAAGGAATAAAAAAATTAGCGTTCCATGTTATAACAGATGGAAGAGATACATCTAGAACATCATCACTAACATATATTAATAAATTAAAACAGATATTAGAAGAAAATCAATTAGGTTTTATCGCGTCTGTTAGTGGAAGATACTATGCTATGGATCGAGATAATAAATATGATCGAACTGAAGCATATTATAATATGTTAATAAATGGACAAGGTTTAAATGTTTTAAATTTAGAAACAGCTATTAATAATTGTTATTTAAAAAATATATATGATGAACATATACCCCCATTAAAATTACCAGAGTTCGTTAGATTGGAAGAACACGATGCCCTACTATGGCTGAACTTTAGACAAGATAGAACAAGACAAATATTAAATGCTATATCAGACCCTGAATTTGACGGGTTCCAAAACAAAATAATAAATAATTTTAAGGTTTATAATTTATTTAATCAAGAAGATGTAAAAAATGTAACACCATTATTTGAATACGATGAAGAAAGTTTATATCCAATAGGAGAATATTTCTCTGACTTAGGATTAACTCAAGCAAGAGTAGCAGAAACTGAAAAATACTCTCACGTTACAAAATTCTTTAATTCAGAAAAAAACAACAAATTTAAAGGAACAGATAACTTTTTGGTAGCTAGCCCTAAAGTAAGTACATATGATCAACAACCATTAATGAGTGCGCCAGAAATAACAAACCTAGCTATAAAATGCTTAGAAAAAGACTATGACTTTATTTTAGTAAACTATGCTAATCCAGATATGGTCGGACATACTGGAAACTTAGAAGCAACTATTGAATCTTTAAAAGGATTAGATTTAGAGTTAGAAAAAATAATAACAGCAGCCGAAGATAACTTTTATAAAACAATAATCTTATCTGATCATGGCAATGCTGATACAATGTTGGATGAAAATAATGAAGTAGTAACAACACATTCACTAGCCCAAGTACCATTCATAATAATGGATAAAAATTTAGTAATAAGAAGTACAGGAGAATTAACAAATGTTGCTCCAACTATATTACACTATATGGATATAACAATACCAAAAGATATGAAAGAATCTAAATCTTTAATATTAGAAGATATGTAATAAATATATAACAAATAATTATAATTGATCAACATGGACTGATAATTCAACAGGGTAGATAAAATATTCTACTCATATACCTTTGTTGAAGTCTCTGTTTTAATCGAGGAGGAAACTTTAGTACTAGAATAGATATCGTAACATTTACATTCAAAGCATCAAACGGTGCGCCTAGTATATCAACATCATTTGTCCAGTATTATTTCCGTTATAAAGTGCTTTAGATCAAAATCATTTAAAAAATTGTTTATATTTGTTTTATGTTTTCCAAAAATTAAACTAGTAATAACGATAAGAAAATGATATAATATCATTAATATAAAGGTTGGTATGATAGCATGAAAGAGAAAGTAATAACTGTAATAAGAAATAAAAGATTTATTTATATTAGTTTAATCTTTTTATTATTTCTTTTTACCATTGCACTAAATTTAACCTTCAGTGCTTTTACAAATAGAAATGATAATATTATGGCAAATGTCAAAGTAAAAGATATGACCTATGGTATTACTATAGATAGTGTATCAAAAACTACTTTAACAGTAGCAAATAATAAAGTAACAACTGCTAATATAGTAATAAACTCTTTAAATTCCGTTGATTCAAAATATGAGTTAATTTATAAAGTTTGTTCTACTTCTGCTTGTACGAGTTTTATTGATAAACCAGCAGCATTAACAGTAGAATATTCATCTAGAACTATTGATCCAATATCAGGTAGTATAACTAAAGCAGGATCAAAACAAATAAGAATAGCAGTAACTAACACAAGTTCA
>CAYYOP010000015.1:0-7563 GCA_964473435.1 uncultured Muribaculaceae bacterium
CATAGTTTATAACAGTTCTAACAGACAACTATAAGGAAGAAATAACTTAATATGCGACTTCCTATAATGTACATTATGTTAACCAAGACATATGTTATAAATTTGATGAAAGGAACCCTATTCTATGTTTTATATATTTATACTAATAATAGCCTTTGTTCTTATTAAGTATATTATTAATCCTAGTTTTAAAACATCAAGACGAATTAGAAGAAAAACTAATTATTACGATGATTTTCAACCAAATGATTATCAATCAACTAATAATATTACTACTTATGCTAAAAAGAATATATTAACTGCTCCTGAATTAAAGTTTTATAATATCTTAATAACTTTATCTGATAGATATCATATTATTCCCCAAGTATGTTTAGCAAGTATAATTAATAAAGAATCTAATTCAAGAAATTATACAGATCTATATAGAATCATTGACTTTGCTATTTTTAAAAAAGATTTAAGCGATGTTTTGTTATTAATTGAATTAAACGATCAAACTCATAATCAATATAACCGAAGAGATCGTGACTTAAAAGTTAAAAAAATCTGCAATGATGCTGGTATACCTATAATGAATTTTTATACTAAATATCCTAACGAACACTCGTATGTAATTGATAGAGTATTAAAAGAACTAGAAAAAGAAAGTGTCCACCCCACTCTTGCAGAGAATTAATCATTTAAAAACATTAGTTAATCACTAATGTTTTTTTCATTTACTTTAATAATTGCGTCATTTATTTTTGTTATAATTTCATAATCTGTATATTTAAATTTAGAATAAAAGTTTATTAATTCTATATTTGCTTTCATACATAATTTGCGAACTTTTAAATCTCTTCTTTTACGTTTAGTATCATTGTGTGAGTTATCATTTAACTCTATTAATAATATGAGATTATAACTTTTATCAAAAATCCCAAAATCTATATTTCTAAAAAGTTCATTATTAAATTTATGTGCTGGGAATTTAGTTATAATACTTAATAAATTAACTTGAGGTATTATGATATAGTCACTTTCAAAACATTTTATTTTTTCTAAGAATTGCATCTCATATTCAGTCATTATTTTTTTATAAAAGTATTTACTCATTTTACTACCACCTTTGTTAATATGATTATATAAGAACACTCTATTAAATACAATGAAAAAGATAGTACTTCCCTACTTCTGTAGTTATTTAACTATCTTTTTTATTTGATATTCACTATTCATTTTAGTTATAATCTTATTATCAGTATAAATAAGTTTTTAATTAAAAATTATCACTCATTAAAAAGTCTATAGCATTAATATGCTTTATACCGTTACGCGAATAATCTTCTTTATCGAGAGATATGACATATTTATCATGATTATCATCTATTACATCATAAGCTCCAAATTCTCTTTTTATTGTTTTTTCATTATTGGCAAGCATATAAGTAACTTGAACATATTTTAATACTTTATTTTTAGTAACAACAAAATCAACTTCTCCTTTTTTTGTTTTACCTATAAATACTTCATATCCTTTTGCCATTAGATCATTATAGATTAAGTTTTCTAAACTAATAGAATAGTTTTCAATTTTAATATTACTTTTGATTTTTTTTATTCCTAAGTCAGAAACATAATATTTATTTAAAGTTTTAAGAATATTTTTACCATCTACATCATATCTAAATACTTTATTTAATAAAAATGTTGAACATAATGCTTCTAGATAATTATATAAAGTTGAATTAGAAATTTCTATATTTTCATTTGCTAAAAATTTAATTATATTTGTAGCAGAAAATTCTCTACCTTCAATTTCTAATAAATATTGAAAAATTTTATTAAAAGTTGTTGTGTCTTTGATTCCTAATCTTTCTACAACGTCTTTTAAAACTATTGAATCATATACATTAGAAATATAATTCGTTTTCATCGCATTATCTTGATAATAAAATCTTTGTGGTAAACTTCCCCACTCAAATATATCCAGAAGTAATTTTTCATAATTTTCTTTACTAGTACCAGTTAATTCTATAATTTCTTTAAAAGTTAGTGGATTAACTTTAAAACTTACATACCTACCTGTTAAGTCAGTTGATAATTCCATATAAGTCATTTTGCTGTTAGATCCAGTTACAAATATACTATATTGATTTTCTATTCTTAAAGAATTAATAGCTTTCTCAAAATCAGCAACTTTTTGGACTTCATCAAGAAAAACATAATAAATAGATTTATTTTTTGTTAAACTTTTGACATATTTATCAAGTTTTTTAGCAGTAGTTATTTCGCTATAATCCAGTGATTCAAAGTTTATATAAATAATTTGTTCATCTTTAACTCCATTTGTTTTTAATTCATCTATTATCTGAGTTAATATAACTGACTTTCCAGATCTTCTTAGTCCATAAATTATTTTGATTAATGATGTTTCTTCATAAAAACCTCTTATATCTTTTAAATATAACTCTCTTTTTATCATAAAATCATCTCCTGCTAATATTATATCAATTCTTTTCAACTTTGTAAAGTTATTACAGTACACTGTAATAACTTTACAAAACCAAGAAGTTATTACGCTGTACTGTAATAACTATTGTTATCTCAAGTTAGAATAGTATAAAGTTAATAGAAAACAATATAATAGATAATATAATACCTATTAGTATGCTTTTACGCGAGTATTTATTTGCTTCTTCAAAGATATCATTTATTGATATTGAAATCATTAAACCAGCTACAAAGAGTAATATTATACTTATTATAAAGTTATTTATATAGTTACGTAAAAATATCCAGGCTAATATTGCACCAAGTGGTTCAGATAAACCACTTATAAATGTTGCTCTTATTGCTTTACTTTTATTTCTAGTTGCGTAATATATTGGTACTGCTATTGCTATTCCCTCTGGGATATTATGTAGCATTATAGCAAAACTTAACTTTAATCCAAGTTTAATATCAATCATTGAACTTAAGAATGTTAAAATACCTTCTGGTAAGTTATGTAACATAAGTGCAATCATGCTTAATATTCCTACTCTGTAAAGAGAGGAATCTATTTTTTTTTGCCTATCTATTTTTTTATTAATACTAATAGATAAGTAATTACCAACAAATAACATACCTACTAAAATAACAGTTGCAGTTATAAAGTTATATCTATATTGAAGATAAATAAATCCTTCTGGAATTAATTCTACAATAGACAAAAGAATCATTATACAAGCTGAAAAAGTTAATGCAGCACCTATATAGTTATTAATATTCTTTGGTTTTAAAAAGATAAATAAACTACCAATTACTGTTGATAATCCAGCAGCAAAACTAATAAATAAAGCACCAATTATTTCCATATAATCACATTTAAATGTATGAATTATATTATTGGTTTATACCATAATACTAATAGGAGGTAAGTTATGAGCAAAGCTAAAACAAAAAACAATACCAAAAATAATACAAAAAATAGTTCAAGAAATAGTAACAACTCAAGAAATAATGCAAAGAATAATAATAGTAATAGTAATGAAAATAGCTCTAGATCAAGAAATAATTAATTTCTAGGATGAGACTCATTATATTCATTTTTTAAACTTTCGTTAGATAAATGAGTATAGACCTGAGTCGTTGAGAGATTTTCATGACCAAGTAGTTCTTGAATAATTCTTAAATCTGCTCCATTTTTAAGTAAATGTGTAGCAAAAGTATGTCTTAAGGTATGAGGAGAAACATTTTTCTTTATACCTTTTTTCACTGCTTCTTGTTTAATTATTTTAAAAATAAATTGTCTACTTATATTGCTGCTTTGATTATTTAAAAATATATAAGTAGTATTTTTTTTATTTAGCACATTACGATAATTATTAATATAATTACTTAATGCTTCAATAGCATAGTCACCTAAGGGAATAATTCTTTCTTTTCTCCCCTTTCCCATTACTCTTATTAGACATTCTTCTAAATCTACATTTGCCATTTCTAGGTTGATTAGTTCTGTGATTCTTAATCCAGAAGAATATAGAAGTTCTAAGATTGCTTTATTACGAGCATCATATGGAGTTCTAATTTCTATATCTAATAAATTACTAACCTCTTCTAAGGTTAAATACACAGGTAATTTTGAATCAAGTTTAGGACTTATTAATTCATTAGCAGGGTTGCTTTTTATTTTATCTATTTTTTTAAAATAATTATAGAAAACTTTAAAAGAACTTATTTTATGTGCGATAGTTCGAGTACTTAGATTACTAACTGTTTTTAAGTACTTTTTAAGGTCTTCTGTATTCAATTCTAATAAGTTAGACTCATAATACTTACTTAACTGTTTGATATCACTTACATAAGCATTAACAGTATTTTTTGTATAGTTTCTTTCTAAAGATAAATACTCTTTAAATTTACATATTAATTCTTCATTATTCATCTTATTCACCTATGATAATTATACAATAAGTAGAAAAATAAGCAAATGTGTAATATAATTGAAATGGTGAATAAAGATGGAATTACTAGCAAATAAATTAAGACCACAAAGTTTAAAAGATATAATTGGACAAGAACATTTAGTCGGACCAAATAAAATATTAACAAATTTAATAAATAATAAAAAAATATTTTCATTAATTTTATATGGAACACCAGGGACTGGTAAAACTTCTTTAGCAGAAGCCATAGTGAATGATTTAAAATCTGATTATCGAATGCTTAATGCTGTTATAAATAATAAAATTGATTTTGATATAGTTATAGAAGAAGCAAAAATGCTTGGTGAAATGATTTTAATAATTGATGAAATACATCGAATGAATAAAGATAAACAAGACTTACTTCTTCCCTATATAGAAAACGGATTAATTATAATTATAGGTTTAACAACTTCTAATCCATATCATTCTATTAATCCAGCAATAAGAAGTAGATGTCAAATTTTTGAAGTTAGTCCCCTATCTGATGAAAATATTAAAACAGGTTTAAAAAGAGCCTCTAAAGAATTAGAAAATATTAAAATATCTAATCAAGTATTAGATATAATAGTTACAGCCGCTTCTGGTGATTTAAGAAGTGCGATTAATATTTTAGAAATGGCTTATTATAGTACTAAAGATGGAAAAATAACACCTGAAGTTATTCAAACTATTGATTCTAAACCTGTATTATACATTGATAAAAACGACTCTAATTATTATGACACTATAAGCGCTTTACAAAAATCAATTCGCGGAAGTGATGTAGATGCTTCTTTATATTATTTAGGAATATTATTAGAAGCCGAAGATTTAGATATTATCTTTAGAAGACTTTCAGTTATAGCGTACGAAGATATAGGACTTGCTAACCCAGGAATCGGACCTAAAGTAATGGCTGCAATAGAAGCAGTTCAAATGTTAGGTATGCCTGAAGGAAGAATACCATTATCTACAGTAGTTATAGAAATGGCTCTATCTCCTAAGAGTAACAGTGCTATATCAGCAATAGATTCAGCTTTAAATGAGATAAGAAATGCTGGTAATCAAACTGTTCCTAAACATATAAGAAACAATAGTAAAGATTATAAGTATCCTCATATATATAAAAACTATTGGGTAAAACAAGATTACTTACCAGAAGGTTTAAAGAATAAGAAGTTCTATTACCCAAAAATAAATAATTATGAAAATAATTTAACTAAAATAAATAATGAAATGAGGAATCAAAAATGAATGTAACAGTAATTGGTAGTGGTGCTTTTGGTTTTGCGATAGCAATGATGCTTCATAAAAATGGAAACAAAGTAACAATGTGGTCCCATTCCAAAGAAGAAGTTGAAAATTTAAATAAAAGAAAAGTAGAAATAATTCCTGGAATAAAGATTCCAAAAGACATTAATTTCACTTCTAGTTATGAAGAAGCCTTAAAAAACACAGATATAATATTTATAATGGTTGCTGCTAAATATGTAGGAGATGTTGCTAAGAATATTAAACCATATATTAATACTAAAATGCATTTTTGCATTGGTAGTAAAGGAATTGAACAAGGTAGTTGTAAGTTTGTTAATCAAATTTTTAAGGATTATATAAAAACTAAAAATATCTCTGTAATATCTGGCCCTTCATTTGCTATAGATGTAGTTAATAATAATCCAATTGGTTTTTCAATTGCTGGTGAATCATCTGAAACAAAAGAAACCATAATCAAAGTCTTATCAAATGATACAATTAAATTAAGAACAAGTACTGATTTAATAGGAATTGAACTTTGTGGTGCTATAAAGAATGTTATTGCTATAGCAGCAGGTATACTAGAAGGATTAGGTTATAGTGAATCTACAAGAAGCTTTTTAATAGTAGAATCAATGCATGATATTAAAGAACTTATTAAAGCTTTAGGTGGAAAGAAAAAAACAATTTTAAGTTTTGCTGGTATAGGTGATTTATTATTAACTGCCACTAGTACAAAAAGTAGAAATTACTCATATGGAATACTATTAGGTAAAAAAGATTATAAAGCCGCTAAAAAATATCTAGAAGTTAATACAGTAGAAGGTTTTTATACTTTAAATTCTATTTATACATTATTAAAAAGAAAGAAAATTAAAATGCCAGTCATAGATTTAATTTATAAAATAGTTATGAATAATGATGATCCAAGTCTTTTAGTTAACTTTTTAGTTCAAAAAAAATAAACTTACTAAAGTTTATTTTTTTGTAATGTCATTAATAACATAACTTGCACATAATAATCCTGCTATTCCTGGAATAAAACTATTAGTACCAAGTACATTAGATATTATAGGTGTTTCAGTACTACTTACAACTGAAATCTTTTTATTTATTTTTAATTCTTTTACTTTTCTTCTTAATATTCTAGCTATTGGATCATTATTTGTCTTTGATAACTCTGTAATAGAAAATAATGTAGGATTTGTTTTATTAGCAGTTCCCATACTAGATATTAATTTATAATTATATTTTAAAGATCTTTCTATTAATAATAATTTAGTACTGATCGTATCACAAGCATCAACTATGTAATCAAAATCATTACTAAGTATTTGATCTATATTTTGTTCATCTAAATTTTCATGAATAGAAGTAATATTAATATTTGAATTGATACTTAATGCTCTATCTTTAGCAACTTCTACTTTAGATAAACCAATATTATCATTAGAAGTTATTATTTGTCTATTTAAATTAGATAAATCAATTACATCTCGATCTATAATAGTAATATTGTTTATACCAGAACGGATAAGTGCTTCTAAAGCATACCCTCCTACTCCTCCAATACCTACTACAAGTACTTTTGAATCTTGTAATTTATTAAACTTATCATTACCAACTAAAGAAATTAATCTCTCAAACACAATAAAACCTCCAATAAAAAATACCTAGCGACAGTCAAAGTGATAAAGCCCGCTCTAAAACAGGTGGGCATCACATAAGAGACTTAAGGATCCTAATATAAATATTAGTATTCAACAACATCTCTTAATCAGATTCCCAATAATCACCATTGTTGGTTTTATATATGACCACCACTAGGTAATTTAATTATAGCATTTATTAATTAAAAAAAGAAGACTGTTTACAC
>CAYYOP010000015.1:7663-14999 GCA_964473435.1 uncultured Muribaculaceae bacterium
AATAAAATTATACCTATTATATTAAGTTGATCTAACCAATAATTGTTTATGTTTTTAATCTCTCCATTTTTATCTAATAAACAAGTATGACTTATCAAAACTAATGTTTCCTCTGTAATATTTTGTTTAAGACTTTCTGTTAATATTTCTTGATTTTTATCGATGTCTTCTACTCTTTTTTTGTCATCTGTTTTTTGGTTCATCATTCTTATTAATTTACTTGCAGAATGAATTGGAATAGTAATTTTATCTCTTATTTGATTAGCAATAAAATCTTTTCCTACCCCATGTATACCTGTTAATATTATTATTTTCTGCATACTATCTCTACCATTTCTATTTATATATTATCATAAAAAAAGATAATTATTAATAATTATCTAAAAACGAATGTTTTTCTTTATTATATTGATATCCTAAGACAGTATTTAAGTTAACATTTTCGCTACTTTTAAATATATTCTTATCAATATCTTTATATACTTTACGTAAATTTGCTATAAGTTCTTTCATTTCAGCGCGTTTACTATCTATTTTTTTATTTGCTAATTCACAGGCACAATTTATAAAGTTTAGATTATTAAATGTCACCCATTTTTTTATATCGTGTTCTTTAACAAGATATAATGGTCTTATTAGTTCCATATTTGGATAATTATCACTATGAAGTTTAGGCATCATTGAACCATAACTACCAGCATATAGAATATTTAACATAATTGTCTCAATAACATCATCAAAATGATGACCTAGTGCTATTTTATTACAACCTAGTTCCATTGCCTTGTTATATAAATTACCTCTTCTTTTTCTGGCACAAACATAACATGGGTTTTTTTCATCTTTTATTGCGTCAAATATATCTGTTTTAAATATATTGATATCTAAATCTAAGTTTAAAGCATTTTGTTTTATTGATTCAAGAACTTCTGGAGTATAGCCAGGATCCATAACTATATATTTTAGATTAAATTTTATTTTATGATGACGATTTATTTCTCTTAATGTTAAAGCTAAAAGAAAAGAATCTTTACCACCACTTATACAAACTGCTATATTGTCATCAGCATCAATCATTTTATATTGATCAATTGCTTTAATTGTTTTTTTCCATATATCTTTACGATATGTTTTAATAATTGATTTATTAATTGCTTTTAAGTTTACTTCATTCATAAGGTGTTATGTTGTTCCGCCTTTCCAGCGCTCTAAGACGTTACAGTTAGCTGAATAAGGCATTGGGTTAGGTAAATCCATTTTGATTAACAACGGTATCTTAAAAGCATTACCAAAGGATACTAAAGTTCCTGTTTGTAATGAATTAAGTTTTTCTATAATATCTGTTGATATATTAGGAAGCATCTTTTCTACATATTCAATATCTTTTGGATGCGTCATTTTATGTACTAAGAAGTTACTCATTTGAGAAACTACAGTTTCACTTATTTCTACTGGTCTTTGACTTATTAAATTAATTAAAACTCCATATTTACGACCTTCTTTTGCTATTCTTTCAAATATATTATATCCAAGTAAGAATTGATCGTTATCTTGTACTACATATCTATGTGCTTCTTCTATAATTAAATGAAATGGAATCGACGCTCTAACTTTTCTAGTCTTAGAAAAATCAAAGATCATTTTACTCATTATTTTAACAATTACTTTTGCTAAGATATCATCTATATCTTCTAAATTTATATTTATAATTTGACTTCTTTTATTATTCATAACTATTAAACTAGAAATATAATTTTCTAAATTAATATATTGTTTATAATCAAAGAATTGTCTGTTTTTACTATTTATAATCGCGCTTAATCTTACTTTTAATATTATAGCTGAGTCTTGCATAATTCTATTATTTAAGAATCCTTCACCTATTAAAGTAAAGTTTAAAGCATTTTCCATATCTATTAAATTAAAGAAAGCATCTTTAGGTTCTTCTATTCTACTCTCTATTTCTTCATCAAGATGTTTAGCAACATATTCATTAATTAATACTGATTCACCAAACTCACCTTTAGAATCTATTTTAAAACACTCTGAAAATCTTCTTGTATAACCTATGCCTTGAATTTCTGCATTCATATTAAATGCTGGAGTTTGACATGAAGCAATGATAGTAAAAATATCATTTTTCTTACCACTAGCATTTTGATTACTAAATAATACCGCTTGAATTGCTTTAGCAATTAAATGATTTTTTAACTTTTCTGTTTCTTGATCATTTTTACTAAATAGTTTAGATAATTTCATCATTCTTTCTATAATAGTTAATTGAGCATGATTTTCAGCACTTAATAAAAGTGCAATATCATCGTTAGTTAATAGGAACACTGGTATTTGTAATAGCATATCAGTATCTTCTACTGGGTTAGTAGTTAAGAACTTATATTGATAGTTTTGATTTATTTGATCAATAACTTTAAAAGCTGTCTTATATTCTCCGTAAGCATCGAATATAAACATATTAGCATTATAAGATAGAAAGTTTTTATTTAAATATACATTCTGAATAATTCTAGATACAGAACAAGACTTACCAGAACCAGAGTTACCAAAAATGGCTAGATGATTTGAAAATAAATCATTTATACCACCATAGATACTTCTTTCATTATATGTAGGACTTTTACCTATATAGATACTTTCTAATTGATTTTTACCCATTATAATATCTAATTCAGCATCATTAATAATTCTCATCGTAGATGAAAGTGCAGGTTTTTTAATTGTTCCAGCAATAAATCTAGTTCCACTAAATTCACCTAATAATTCAATTTTCACTGTATCTTCATCAACGTTTTTAACTTCACCTAATAGTCGATCGTTATTATTTTCAAATACAACATGAAGATTCATTAAGTTAGCAATAATATTTCCATCTTTTTTTATTTCTACGACCGCGTTATTATCACTTATATATTTTATTTTTCCAAACATTTTTAACCAGCCTCTTTACTATAATAAATTATATCATAATTAAATATATTTTTAAATGTTAAAGCAAAAAAAAACTTCTATTAAGTTTTAATTCAATCTTCTTTCATAAATAAAAACATTACTATAAACATTACTAATAATGATATTGCTATAAATGAATACGCTATTGTATCTTTGTTACTAATTATAAAATCTTTCATCTTTTTCCTTTCTTTATAAATTATATTAACATATTTATCTTATAAATAATCATTAATAATCGTAATTTACATCAAAAAAAGACTTTCTTTTTTAAAAGTCCTTTATTCAGCTTATTATGAGTGCGCAACTTTACACTTTTATTGTAATTTGTCTAGTAATATTTCTTTTACTTTAATAGGATTTGCTTTACCTCTTGTTTCTTTCATCGTTTGTCCGACGAAATAATCAAACATATTAGTCTTTCCTGCTTTATATTCTTCAACTTGTGATTGATTATTTTCTAAAATTTTAGTAATGATTTTATCTAGTTCATCTTCATCATCTAACTGAACCATATTATGTTTTTTTATTAGAGTTTCTGGTTCTTCTTGTTCTTCTAATACTTTGAAAAATAAATCTTTGGCTTGCTTAGAACTTATCGTTCCTTTTTTTAAAGGATCTAATATTTTAAGTAAACGTTTCGGTGTTAAGTAAAATTCATTTATTTCTAGTTCGTATTTATTTAAATAACCCATTATTTGACTAGTTATCCAGTTTGATGCTTCTTTAGGATCTATTCCTAATTCTAAGCATTCTTCAAAATAATCACTGTTTTCTTTTGTTTTAACTATTACACCCGCGTCATAATCTGATAAACCATATTCTGTAATATAATTATTTTTTCTTTCTAATGGAAGTGCTGGGATTTCTGCTCTTATTTCATCTAACCAAGATTGTTCTAATTTTATTTTAGGTATATTAGGATCTACGTAGTATTTATAGTCTACACTTTCAACTTTTTCACGCATTCTAACTGTAGTTCCAGTTTCATCATCCCATCTACGTGTTTCTTGAATGATTTGATCTTTATTACCATCTTCTATTAGTTTTGTTTGGCGATCTATTTCGTATAAAATAGATGCATGAACATTACTAAATGAGTTAACGTTTTTAATTTCAACTTTAGTTCCTAATTCAGTACTATTTTCTTCCATTAAAGAAACGTTAACATCACATCTTATTTGTCCTTTTTTAGTATCTGCTTCAGAACAATCGGTATATTTATATATATTTCTTAAATATTCTAGGAACGCGACAGCTGCTTCTGGAGAATAGATACAAGGATCGGTAACTATTTCTAATAATGGTACTCCTGCTCTATTATAGTCAATTAATGAGTAATCAAAAAAGTGATCAAGAGAAGCAGTATCTTCTTCTAAATGGATATCATGAATTGTAATTGGTACTAATTCACCATCTACTTCAATATCAATCTTACCATTTATTCCGATTGGTTTTGTATTTTGAGTTATTTGATAACTTTTAGGTAAATCAGGATAGTAATAATTTTTACGATCAAATAATAAAACATCAGGTATTTCACAATTTAAACACATAGCCATTTTAATTGCTTTTTTAACAGCTTCCTTATTAAGGATTGGTAAAGTGCCTGGAAAAGCCAAGTCGATTGGCGTAACAGCACTGTTTGGTAAATCATTATATTCATTTTTAGATTTAGAAAAGACTTTTGTTGCAGTATTTAATTCACAATGCATTTCTAAACCAATAACTACTTTTAATGCCATTATTTATCCCCCTTAAAATTTAATTTATTTTCTATAACAGATGCTATATTTAAAATATTAGCATCATCTTTTATTTTGCCTGTTATATTTACTCCAATAGGCATTTCATTTATATAATCACTAGGAATCGTAATTGAAGGATACCCTCCAAAATTAGCAATTGCTAAATATTGTTCAGTTTTTAAATACTCTGGTAATATATCATCAAATTTAGGAGCAGGTTCTAAACTAGCAGGTAAAATTAATCCATCATACTTTTCAAATAATTCATTCATTTTATCAACTATTAGTTTTCTTACTCTAGCAGAGTTTAATAAGTATTTTTCTTGATTTGATTCATGTAATACATAAGAACCAATTATAAATCTTTTTTTTGTTAAAGAAGAAAAACTATTAGTACGATAATCAATCATCATTTCATCTACAGTATTTCCTTTTCCTCTAGGCCCAAAAATTAAACCTGTTAGATTTGCCATACTACTTGTTGCCTCTGCACATGAAATTGTTAAATATGCGGGATATATAGCGTCTATTAAATCTTTATCGATACTTACTTCTTCAACTATAAAACCTAGTTCTTTACATTTATTAATAGTATCATTAAATGAATTTAATGTTTCTTTTGTTTCTTCTCTAATATCTTTATAATTATTAGGATCACATATTTCTTTAATATAAAATAATTTTTTATCTTTTATATCATTATTTAAATTTATTGTTAAATTAATATTTTCACTATTCCAAGATGTCATATCATACTCATCTTGTCCTTTAATAATATTGGTAACTATAGCAACGTCTTTTACTGTATGCGCTAGTACTCCAATATGATCTAGTGACGAAGCATGAGCAAATAAACCATATCTTGAAATCATTCCATAAGTTGGCTTATATCCAACTATTCCACAGTATGCTGCTGGTTTTCTAATTGAATCTCCTGTATCAGAACCTAGTGCAAATGGAACTATTCCTGCTGCAACTACAGCACTAGAACCAGCAGATGAACCTGCTGTCATTCTTGTTATGTCTAATGGATTTTTTACAGTTCCTGTATGTCCATTAGTACCAGTACCACCCATTCCAAATTCATCCATTACAGTTTTTCCAATGTTAACTGCTCCAGCTTCTTTTAGTTTTTTAACACAAGTAGCATCAAATATTGGTATATAATCTTTTAAAGTATTTGATGATCCAGTAGATAGGATTCCTTTAGTTGATATATTATCTTTAGTAGCATATGGAATTCCTGATAAAACAGTTTTGTTATTACCTTCTATTTCAGCATCTTCTATTATTGTTACGAAAGCATTAATTTTATCATTTGTATCCTTTGCTTTATTAATAGTATCTTTTATTAATTGTTCATTTGTGATTTCTTTGTTAAGTAGTTGTTCTTGTAATTTATCTATCATTCTGCCACCACCCTTGGTACTTCTATTTCTCTATTTTGATGCATCTTAGCATTACTTAATAATAGATCTATATCAGTAGACTCTTCGTAGTTGTTATCTTCTCTAAGGGATGTTTCATATAGATCAAAAGGATGAGTTTGTGGTTCAACTTTATTTATATCTTTTATATTCCATATAATATTCATTTTATCTTCTATAAATTCTAAATCTTCTATAACTGATTTAGTTTCTTCTTCAGTTATAGAAAATAATAAACTATCTGCTAGTTTATTAATTGTTTCATTATTAAATTTTTCGGTCATTATTAGCCTCCTCTATTAATGCAATACCTAATTCTTCTAGTTGTTCTTTACTTACTTCAGATGGAGCTTCACTTAATAAATCAGATGCTGATTGAGTCTTAGGGAATGCGACTACATCTTTTATATTATCAGTATTACCTAATAACATTACTACTCGATCTAAACCAAAAGCTATTCCACCATGTGGAGGTGTACCATATTTTAAAGCATCTAAGAAGAAACCAAATTTTAATTGAGCATCCTCTTCTTCAATACCTAAAGCTTTGAATACCTCTTGTTGCATCTTAGGATCATGAATTCTTATAGATCCTCCACCTAACTCATAACCATTTAAAACTAAGTCATATGCAACTGATAAACAGTTTTTTGGATCATTTAATTTTTCAATCGATTCTGGCATAGTGAATGGATGATGTGTAGCCATATATCTTTTTTCTGTTTCTGAATATTCAAACATAGGAAAATCAGTAACAAATAAGAAGTTAAATTTATTTTCTGGGATTAATTTAAAATCTTCAGCAATCTTTAATCTTAATGCTCCTAAAGATGCATAAACTACTTTAGGTTTACCAGATACTATTAAAACTAAGTCGCCATTTTCAACGTTATATTTATTTTTAATTTCTTCTTGAAGTTCAACTTCTAAATTTTTAGCGATTACTCCACTAAATTGATCATTATCATATTTTAACCAAGCTAAACCTCTAGCACCATATATTTTAACAAAATCTGGTAGACGATCTATCTCATTTCTTGAATACTGGTTGTTTTTAACAACTATACACTTAGCTATTCCACCATCAGCAATAGCAGAATTAAAAACATTCATTGAAGTATTTCTTAAAATTTCAGTTAAGTCTTTTAATTCTAAATCAAATCTTGTATCTGGTTTATCTGAACCAAAACGTTC
>CAYYOP010000016.1:0-14978 GCA_964473435.1 uncultured Muribaculaceae bacterium
AATACTAGCAGTACCTTCTGGCCTTAAAGTAATACTTCTATCTCCTCTATCTTTAAAATCATAAGTTTCTTTAGAAACCATATCTGAAGTATCTCCAACACTTCTATGAAATAATTCAGTAGCTTCAAATACTGGAGTTTCAATATAATTATAATTATATTTTTCACATACTCCTCTAATTACATCATTTACATATTCTCTTTTTTTAGCATCTACGCCATAAACATCATAAGTTCCTTTTTGTTTAGTTATCATAAATAATCCTTTCTAAAAAATAAAAACACAAATGTATATAAGGGCGAATATATCCGCGGTACCACCTTATTTCACTTGTGTAAGTCTTTCCATCTTAACGCGATTAACGATTTGTTTAAACCAAAAGAACGTCGTAATATTTAATATGTATTAGTACTCTCACCAAATATACTTTCTCTTTAAATACACCTTATAAATATTAATTTCTTTCTCACAAATTTATATTCCCATTTTACTTTAATTATCTTAATTTGTCAATTATCTAGTCTAATTTTAATTCTTTACCATCACATATTTTACTATAATAACGATTACTAGCATCTCTAAGTTCTTTATATAAACAAGGAATCATTAAATCAAATAAGTTATTATTAACTATATCTAAAATACGTCTTTGTTTATTCTTAAGTTTACTTATTTCTAAATAACTACTATCTAAACTGTTTTCTTTAACACTAACTATTAAGGTTATCAGTACCTCTTAGAGTTCCAACAACCCTAGCATCACTATCACGATTATAATTCTTAACACATAAATCACCTAAAGCATTCATTGAAACAGTAGTTTCAAAACAATCATCTTAGGCTAAATAATTGCAAGTTGCAACCCTATCACCATCAATTAACTTATAAGATTCTTCTTTTAAATAATCACTATATTTATAGTTAAGTAATCCTTCAATAAATACTTGTTCACTTTCTAATCTTTCATCAAAATTACTTATCTTCTTCATTCTTAAACTCGATCTTTAAACTTTTATTTTTAGCATCTAATACAATCGCATTATAATTATCTACCATTCTAATTAAATCTTCAAAAGATAATGTATCTATTGTATTAATATCCAATGGTTTATCAGACTCTGACTGCATTATAAACATTAAAGTATCATCACTAACACCATCATATAATCTTAAATCACTATAATCCATTGCCTTAAAAGCATCTTCAAACTCTAAAAAATATTCATGTTTTAAATAATCATATCTAAGTTCATATAAAGATTGATATTTCTCTTTACTATCAAGCTTTTTTAACGCAATAACAAGTGAAAAGATAAATATTAAAGCCGATGCACTCAAATTCTCAGAAGAGATACCTAAAGATGTAAAAAATGTTAAATAAAAGAAAAAAGAATCCCTCATACTCATAAATTTATAATCCTTACACATCTTATCAATCTCTTCATAAAAATCTTTAGCATCTTCAACCTGTTTTTTCATTCTTAAATTAAGTCTTTCTTTATTAGCTACCGTATTTTCATAATGTTCAATATTACCATCAGCATAATAAACCGTTAAAAACTCCCCATTTTCCTCATAAAAAACAATAAAAAGTTTCTTTTGAAAATCATTCATTGAAAAATCGTACATAAACCCTCCAAAAAGAAAACTACTGTTTATCGTAATTTTCTAAATAATTAATTAATAACTTAGCTATATCTTCAGGAATAATTTCACATAACTCTCCTAAAGAAGCTTCCTTCATCCTTTTAACACTACCAAATCTTTTAATTAAATCTTTACTTCTCTTATTTCCAATACCAGGAATATTGTCTAAAATACTACTAATAGATCCCTTACTTCTAATTTGTCTATGATAATTAATAGTATATCTATGAACTTCATCTTGCATCCTCGTTAAATAATGAAATAAATTACTAGTTCGATCAATATCATAAATCTCTAAAGTATCCCCATCTAATAAATCATTAGTTCTATGCTTATCGTTTTTAACTAAACCACATACCTTAATTCCTAAATTTAAAGAATTAAGAACATCCTTAGCCGCTCTTATCTGATTAATACCACCATCAACTAAAATTAAATCTGGCAAATCCTTATCAATTAAAGCTCGATAATATCTTCTATAAATAACTTCTTTCATCGTATTATAATCATCATTCTTATCAACCATAACTTTATACTTACGATATTTACTCTTAGAAGGCAATCCATCTTCATAGACAACCATCCCCGATACCGCAAAAGAACCAAATAAATTCGAGTTATCAAAAACATCAATTCTTTTAATACCAATACCTAAAAGTTCAGCAAGTTCATCATTAGCCCCACTAGATTTTTCTTGTTTTTGTTCAATTCTCTTAAAATTATTATTTAAATTAATAGTAGCATTTTCTTTAGCCATTAAAAGTAATTTTCTTTTCTGACCCTTACTAACCTTAACAAAATTAGTCTCAATAACTTTAGATAAATTATCTTCATTTAATTCATCAGCAATAATAATTTCTCTTGGAATTTCTTTCTTTTGATAAAATAAAGCAATATAATAATCAATTTCATCTAAATATTCATCAGTAACCGGTTCAATCTCTGTATAATTACCAACTAACTTACCATTTCTAACAAATAAAAATTCAATCGCAATAAAACCATTTATAAAAGCATAATTAATAACATCTAAATTCTCACCTGGATTAAGTTCAACCTTTTGTTTCTCTAAAACTATTGACATATAATCAAGTTCTTTTTTTAGTTCTAAGGCTAGTTCATAATTTAAATTTTCACTATAATACTCAATTTTCTCTTTAAGTTTATTTTTAATAACATCTTCATTACCTCTTAAAAAAGATAATATTTCTTGCTCCATAGTTTCAATTCTATCTAAAGAAACATTTTTAGTGCAATAACCTAAACATTCATGAATATGATAATACAAACATACTTCTTTAGGCATTCCTTCACATTTCTTTAAAGGATATAATCTATTAATTAAATTAACTATTCTTCTAGCAGCATATGCATTAACATATGGTCCGAATAATATTTTGTCTTTATGTCTTTTAATTTTTAGATATCTTACTACTTTTAAAGATGGGAATGGTTTTTTAGTATATTCTATATATGGATAACTTTTATCATCTTTTAAAAGTACATTATATTTAGGATTAAGTTCTTTAATTAAATTTAATTCTAGAATAAAAGATTCTAGTTCAGTAGTTGTTATTATATATTTAAAGTATGCTATTTCACTAACCATTTTAGCTGTTTTTCCAGTATTAGTACCACGAAAATAAGAACTTAAACGTTTCTTTAAGTCTTTAGCCTTACCAACGTATATAATAATATCGTTCTTATTATACATTTGGTATGAGCCAGGTTTATTAGGTACTAAATTTAATTCATCTTTAAACATAATATATCACTAGTCTTATTATACACTATATTTTTATATTTCAATATTTTTCATTTAATTTTATTTAGTGTATAATCAAATATAGGTGGTATGAATGAAATTATTAAATACTTCTTTTATAGAAGAAAGGAAAAGTAAGTTTTATGGTTACTTATATGAATTAGATTCTTTAGATGATGTTAAGTTAATTTTAAATCAATTAAAAAAAGATCATAAAAAAGCAGTTCATTATCCATATGCTTTTAAGTTTGATAATACTGCTAGTAAGACTGATGATAAAGAACCAAATAATACAGCTGGTATTCAAATACTAAATGCTTTAGATCGTAATAATTTAAATAATCATATTTTAGTTGTAGTAAGATATTATGGCGGAACTAAGTTAGGCGCTTCTCTTTTACTTCGTACTTATGCTAAGTGCGCGAATGAATGTATAAAATAAAAGTAACTACATATTTTTAATTAGGTGGTTATATGATAAATAAATTAATTAATTATGCGAAAGTATTAGTTGTTCCCTTAGGTATAATTATATTAATACCTTTATTACTAGCAATTTTAAATATATTTAGTTTAAGAACCTATGATTTTATTATCTTAATAATAATGACACTTACTTCTATAGTTACTGGATTCTTAAGTGGTAAAAAAATTGAAAAGAATGGTTATCTAAACGGAATAATTCTTGGTTTAATTTTATCTTTCATAATGTTTATATTTAGTTTGATTTTTAGAAATAATTATAAACTAGATACTTTAATTTATTATTTAATTATAGTTGCGGCTAGTACGATAGGATCTATGATTGGTATCCAAAAAAATAATCTTAAAAATTAAGATTGTTTTTGTTTGGAATCAATTATTATTGTAACTGGACCATCATTAGATATATTTACTTCCATATCAGCACCAAATACTCCTGGTAAAGTTTTTATTTCTTTATTTAATTTTTGATTAAATAGTTCATAGAGTTTAATACTATCTTGACCATTCATCGCATTAGTATAACTTGGTCTATTACCATCTTTAGTTATTGCTTGTAAGGTAAATTGACTAATAGATAATATTTCTCCTTGAATATCTATTATGCTTTTATTCATAATTCCTTTTTCATCGTTAAATACTCTTAAATTTAATATTTTTCTAACTAGATAATTTATATCTTCTTCAGTATCATCTTTAGCAATACCAACTAAGATAACAAAACCTTTATCTATTTGATTTATAATTTCATTATTAACTTTGACATTTCCTTTAGTACATCTTTGAATTACGACTTTCATCTAATAACCTCCATGACATAGTTTAAAGTTTTTAACTCATCAATATATAAATTTAAATCAGCATTGTTTTTTACTTTAACTAATATTTCATAATCTATTGATTTATCTGTATTTATTTCTTTAATAGAATTAATTGATATATTTTTTAAACTAGCTTTGGTAACTATTTCTAAAATAAGATTTTTTATAGTGTTTGTTTTAACTAATAGTTTAACTTCGAATAAACTTCCTTCTGTTAGGTTATTATTCCATTCAACATCAATAAGTCTATTACCACAGTTGTTTAGATTAGAACATTCTTTTTTATGAACTGTTACTCCCTTACCTTTAGTTATATAACCACATATATCTTCACCTGGTACTGGATTACAACAAGCTCCCATAGTTACTAAGATATTATCTGTTCCCGCTACTATAACATCGTTTTTATAGTTTTCTCTTAATGGTTGATTTTTATTAACTCTTGATAACATTATATCTTGGACTGATTTTTTATCTTCAAATATCAAGTTAACTATATATACAGCAGTATATCTTAAAGAACCAATACTTAGAAGTAATTCATCATAGTTAGATATTTTAAGATCTTTTAAGACTTTATTAATATTATCTTCACTTAAAACTTCGCTTATAACTAGTTTTTGTTTTCTGATTTCTTTTTCTAATAAGTCTTTACCACGCTCAATGTAATATTCACGATCTGTTTTATTAAAGTAAGATTTTATCTTGTTTTTTGCTTGGCTTGTTTTAGCAAAGTTTAACCATTCTTTACTAGGTGAACTACTTTTGTTGGTGTTAATTTTAATTATATCTCCATCATTTAATTCATAGTCAAGTGGTACGATACCTTCATTAACAATAGCTCCAACAGTTTTATCTCCAACATCTGAGTGAATTCTATAAGCAAAATCTATTGGAGTACTTCCCTTAGGTAATTCCATGACATCACCTTTAGGTGTGAAGACATAGATTTGTTCTTTTAAGAATTCTTCATTCATATTTTGAGCAAATATTTCATCGCTTTTTTCTTCTATGTTACTTTCTATTATACTTCTAAATAGTTCTAGTTTTTGTTCCATTAAACTTTGAATTACTTTACCATGTTCTTTGTATGACCAATGAGATGCAACTCCATGTTCAGCTAATTCGTCCATTTCAGGTGTTCTTATTTGAATTTCAAATATATGTCCGTCTACTCCAAATACTCCTGTATGAAGTGATTGATACATATTTGTTTTAGGCATTGCAATAAAGTCTTTAAATCTTTTAGGAATAGAGCGATATTTTGAATGGATTAAACCTACTGCTAAATAGCAATCACTTTCTGTTGGCACAATTAATCTCATCGCTAGAATATCATATATGTCAGACCATTTTCTTCCAGTAGTTAATTTAGTATAAATACTAAAAATACTTTTAACTCTTGCTTTCATTTCAAATTTTATACCATGATCTAATAATATTTCAGATATATTATTTTTCATTTCATCTAAGCAATTTGCTAAACCTTCTCTAGTATCATTTAATTTATCTAATATTTCTTGATAAACATCTGGTTTACCATGTTTTAAACATAGGTCTTCTAATTCACTTTTAATACTATTAATACCCAATCTATGTGCGATAGGTATTAGTACTTCCATAGTTTCATTTGCTTTTTGTTTTCTATTTGCTTCTTCTAAGGCATCTGCAGTTCTCATATTATGTAATCGATCTGCTAATTTAATAATTAAAACTCTGACATCTTCACTTATTCCAACTAATACTTTTCTTAAATAAAGACTTGATGATTCATTATAGTCAGTCAGTTTTAATTTTTTTAATTTCATTAAATTATCTATAATTATTTTAACTTGAGAACCATATTTTGTTTCAATTAGTTCTAAAGAGATATTACTTAAATAAACTGTTTCATGTAGTAATGCTGCTATTATAGTAGTAGCATCTACATTTAAATCAGCAGTTATTCCAGCAACGGTTAATGAATGAATAATTTGGTCTTCCCCATTTTTTCTCTTTTGTCCTTCATGAGCCTTTTTAGCAAATTTATATGCTTCTTTTATTGTTTCTAATTCTTCTATTGTAAATTCATTTTCTTTTGATTTTTTTAAGATATATTCAATTGTATACATAAATTGTTTTCTCCTTATAATAAGTTGTTAGAGTTTTCTTTTCTTTCTTTGTCCACTCTTTTTTCTATGATGTTTGCAACATACTCTTCTAATATATGATTGGGTGTAGATAAAATGTCATTTACCATTTCACCTAAAGTTAATTCTTTAGATTTAGACCAATAATTTCTTCTTAAGTAGCGCCAAATATCATGTTCTGCAATATGATTAATATTAGTTCTTTTTAATTCGTTAACTTTACTTGTTAAAGCAGGTAATATCTTTTGATATAAATCTTCTATATTATTAATATTAAACTCATCCATTTAATTCTCCTTAAATATATTTATACTATCTTCATATATTTATTATATAACAATTTTAAATATTTTTAAAGGAAGATTAAATGAAGAACAAATTTATTCAAAGTACGATTATCTTAATGATCGGTGGTGTTTTAACTAAATTATTAAGTTTTATAATTAGAATATATTTTACTAGAGTTATTGGAACAGAAGGTATTAATATCTATTCAATAATAATGCCTACCTATAGTTTATTAATAACAATAACTCAGTTAGGTTTTCCAATAGCGATTTCTAATATAATAGCGAAAGAAGAAAAATCAGGTAAAAATATTATTTTTTCTATAGTTCCAGTTTCTTTAATATTAAACTTAATATTGATTTTAATTACTATTTTTTCATCTCATTATCTTAGTCATAATTTACTCCACGAACCTAGAGCAGAATTACCTTTAATTTGTCTATCATTAGTCTTACCTTTTATTTCAATTTCTAGTATTATTAGAGGTTATTTTTTTGGTAAACAAAAGATGTTACCTCATACTTTATCAAATACTTTAGAACAATTATTTAAATTATTTATTGTAGTGGCAGTTCTTCCCTATTTATTAAAACTAGGTACTGTCTTAGCAGTAAGTGGCTATATTCTTATTAATATTATTTCAGAAATTATTTCAATAATAGTATTCCTTTTATTCTTACCAAAGAAGTTTAAGATTAATAAAGAAGATATTAAACCAGATATAGGAACTATTAAAGATGTCTTATCTATAGGTCTTCCTAGTGTTGGAGGAAGAATCATAGGTAATATAGGTTTTTTCTTTGAACCAATAATATTAACTTATGTAATGATGCTTGTTGGTTATTCTAGTAGTTATATAATTTCAGAGTATGCAATATATAATACATATGTAATTGGATTATTAATTGTACCTTCTTTTTTTGTTACTGCTTTATCAACTGCAATGATACCTGAAATATCTAAGCATAGTAATAATAAAATTAAAGTGAAAAGAATCTTTAAAAAATCTCTTAGATCTGCTTTTATATTAGGAGTATTATCTAATTTATTTTTCTTCTTTTTTGCAGAAAATATTTTATTAATTATCTTTAATACTAATGCAGGAACTACATATATTAAAGTTCTTTCTTTCTTTTTTATTTTATATTATTTAGAAGCACCACTTGCCAGTACTTTACAAGGTTTAGGTTACGCTAAGGATAGTATGAAAACTACTGCTATAGGTATAACTACTAAATTAATAATGATAGTTATATTAAGTCTATTTAAAATAGGTATTTATTCATTGATATTTGCTGAAATAATATTTATTATAATAGTTGTTCTTTTAGATTATATGAAAATAAAAAAAGTTTTAAAATAAACTTATCTTACTAACTTTAATTGTAGAATGTTTGTTGTGTTGTAAAATTAATTCTTAAAACAAATATAGGTCTAACCTAAGAACTGTTCAACTAATTTGATAAATTCATCTTGACTACTTTTAATAGTATCAATTAACCAATTCTTTTCATTATTGTATTCTTTTAAGCCCCTATAATAAAAAAGTTTATGTTTCTCATCAATTATAAATGGCGTTACATTATGTTTTAAACATTCCTTAAACATAATCATTCTTCCAACTCTTCCATTACCATCTTGTAACGGGTGTATGCGTTCAAATCTATAATGAAAAGAGATTATATCATCTAAACTAACTTTATCAATACTATGATACCATTCTAATAATAGTTTCATCTCTTTAGATACATCACCTGGTTTTGTTGTTTCTATGCCACCAACTTCATTAGGTAGTTTTTTATAATCTCCAACATTAAACCAATCTTTTCTTTCATCACTTGTGCTACGTTTAAGTATTTTATGATATTCCTTTATTAGTTCTTCACTTAAAGTTATTTCTACGTTGTCTATCATATAATCAAATAAATAAAAGTGATTAGTTGTCTCAATAATATCATCTACATTAGTAGTACTCTCATTATTTATAAGTGTGTTTGTTTCAAATATATGTCTAGTCTCTTCTTCTGTTAATTGACTACCCTCTATACGATTAGTGTTGTAAGAAAATTTTATTTGAACATTATGATATAAGTTACCTTTTAACTTAGTTTCTTTTTGTTCTTTTAATGCTTGTAATATGTCGTTCTTCATTTATATCACCGCTTTTATTGTATCAAATCACTTATGCAAAGTCTATAATCTCATCCAACAAATATTACGATTATAAAAAAACAGAATTTTCTTCTGTTTTAATTATTATCTTTCAAAATTTCTATTGCTTTACGCATTTTTAAGTCATATCCGACCATTTCTTTATCACCGATCATATTTAAAAATTCTTCTTCAGTAGTTCCATACATTTCGGCCATTGTCTTAATTTCAGTTTCAACTTCTTCTGGTTTAATTTCAATTTTTTCTGCTGCTGCGATTTCTTCAAGTAAATATCTTGATTTAATACGATTGATTGCTTCAGGTTCCATTGTTTTCTTTAATGTATCAATATCTGATTGAGTAAATTCTAAATATTGTTCTAGAGTTAATCCTTGCATTTGTAATTGTTGACGATATTGATTTAAAATTCTTTCAAGTTCATCTTCAATTATTTCTTCATTTATATCAACCTCTAGTTTTTCAGTTGCTTTTCTTAATAGTTCATCAACGAAACGATTTTCAGCATCTGTATCTTTTTGTTGTAATAATTGTTTGCTTATTTCACTTTCAAGTTCATTTTCAGTTTTAACATTTTCAAAACCTAAGTCTTTATAAAATTCTTCATTTAGTTCAGGTAATACTCTTGTTTTGATTCCAACTACTTTAACAGTAAATTCTACATCTTTTCCTTTTAGATCTTCTACATATTCTTCTGGGAATTTTAAGTTTAATACTTTTTCTTCATTAACTTTCATTCCGATTAATCCAGTTTCAAATCCTGGGATAAATGTATTAGAACCAATTTCTAAAGGATAGTCTTCACCTTTTCCACCCTCAAGTTCTTTTCCATCTACTATTCCAGTAAAGTTTATTACTGCTGTAGATCCTTCTGTAACTTTTCCGTCATTATCTTCAATGATATCTGCATACTTATCTCTTAATGATTTTATTTCATCAGCGATTTCTTCTTTTGTAACTTTAGGACTTTCTTTTTTAACTCCTAATTTTTTATAGTCTCCTAGTTTTACTTCTGGTTTTTCAACTACTGTAAATTTAAATGTTACATCTTTTTCACAAATATGACTAATGTCTACTTTAGGTTCAGTTACTGGAATTAATTTATTATCTTCTAATACTTTTTTATAAGCATCATTAATACAAAAATCAACTGCATCCATATATAGTGATTCTAGTCCTACTTTTTTAATATATACATCTTTAGGAACAGCACCTTTTCTAAAGCCATCCATTTTAAGATCTTTCTTTTTTTCATTGAATGCTTTATCTAAAGATTCTTCCCATTGTTTTCCTTCTACTTTTATTTCAATTTCTTTAATATTCTTTTTCATAATATTCTCCTTTTTGTAAGCAATTTATATTATACTTTATATCAATATTTTATGCAAGTTGTTCATAAATAAAATTGATTTTATTGCTAATACTAGTAATATGAATGAATTAGTTAAGTTTGAATTTTTAATTTCTTTTTTGGATAGTTTTAAATTTGGAGCATTTACTGCTGCTTTTGCAGAATATTATTTAGATAATCTACTAGCGCACGCTGAGGATAATCTTTTAGAATGTATTTTAATATTAAAGTTTAAAGGAATTACTACTGAAAAAGAAGATTTAGAAGATTATCTATTAATAGCTAAAGAGTACTATAGAAAGGTTCAAAGTAAATAGTATCTTTTTTATTTTGATATACATACTAAAAATGGTGAGTATTTATGAAAAACAATAAGGCAATTAGTTTTGGTTTAGTACATATACCTATAACTTTAAACACTGTTGTTAAAAATAATGATACTTCTTTTAATCAACTACACACTAAATGTCACAATCGAATAAAGTATCAGAAGATATGTCCAGAGTGTAATATTGAAGTTAAAAACAATGAAATAATTAAAGGATATCAATATAGTGATGAGAAGTATGTTATTTTTGATGAGAAAGATTTTGATAAATTAAGATTATCAAATGATGTTCCAATTGAAATAATATCTTTTATTAATTTAGAAGATATTGATCCTATTTATTATGAAAAGAGTTATTATTTATCAACTAAAAAGAATAAAGCATTCTATTTATTTAAAGAAGCTTTAAATAAAGAAAAAAAAGTTGCTTTAGCAAAAACAGTTATAGGTACTAAGTTTTATTATTGTGTTATTAGATTTCAAAATAATCAACTTATTTTAAATACTTTATATTTTGATGAAGAAATTAATATTGAGGAAGACTCAACAACTGAAAAGTTTACTAAAGCAGAAATGGATTTAGCAATTAAATTAATTAAAGCAATGACTGGCAAATTTGAACCTGAAAAGTATAAAGATGAATATCAAGATAAAATAAAAAAAGCAATTGAACAAAAAATAGATGGTAAAGAAATAACTAAAGCAAAAACAAAACCTCAAAAGAGTGTTGATGATTTAATGAAAGCTTTAAAAATGAGTTTAAAGGAAACTAAGAAATGACTTTGTATAATAAAGACTTTAGTCCGATGCTTTTAAGTAAAACTAATAAACCATTTGATGATCCTAATTATTTATTTGAACTTAAGTATGATGGTTTAAGAACATTAATATTTGTTTCTCCTAATGATATAATAATTAAAAGTAGAAACAAAGAAATAATAACCTTTAGATATCCTGAATTATTTAATATAAAAAAATTAGTTACAAATAAAGTTATCTTTGATGGAGAAATAGTTTCTTTTGTAGATGGGTTACCTAGTTTTGAAAAAGTTAAAGAAAGAGTCCGATTAAAAGCTAAATCAAAAATAGAGTTTCTATCTAAAAATAGTCCGGTAGTCTTTATTGTCTTTGACATTATATATGAAGATAAAGATTTAACTACTAAGACTTTATTAGAAAGAAAAAAAATATTAAGTAAATATAAAGATACTGATTACTTTATCAAGACTGAATATTTTTTAAAAAACGGAATTAACTTATATAAATCTGTATTAAAGAATAACCTAGAAGGTATTGTAGCTAAAAAGACTGATAGTTTATATCAAATAAATAAAAGATCTAAAGACTGGCTTAAAATAAGAAATATTGAAGATGATGACTTTATTATTTATGGATATAATGATGATTCAAGGTATGTTTCTAGTTTATTAATTGGCAAAAAAGATTTTAATTTTATTGGTTCAGTTACTATTGGTAAAAAGAATCCAGATTATTTAATTATAACTAAACATAAAAAAATTAATAATCAGTTAGTTAAAGAAGAAGGATATATTCCAATAACTCCTACTTTGGAATGTACTGTTGAATACTTAGAAATAACTAAAGCAGGTAAATTAAGACATCCTCGTTTTAAAACATTAAAAAAAACCGTTAACTAATTTTAACGATTTTTATTTGATATGACCCTGTAGGTGATTCTACACTTAGAGTGTCATCTACTTTTTTACCTATGATAGATTTACCAATTGGTGATTCGTTTGAAATTTTGTTTTCAAATGGATCTGCTTCCATTGAACCAACTATTGTATATTCTTCTTGCTCATTATCATCTACGTATTCAATTAATACATTAGATCCTAAATCTACTGTATTAGTTTTTCTTTTTTCAATAATTTTAGCATTATCTAACATATATTCTAATTCAGCAATTTTGCTTTCTACTTCTGCTTGTTCAGTTCTAGCTGCATCATAGTCAGCATTTTCTGATAAATCTCCTTGTGCTCTTGCATCTTTTATTGCTTCTATTATTGCTGGTCTTCTTTCAGTTTTAAGGATGTTTAATTCTGTTTCTAATTCCAGAAATCCTTCACTTGTTAAAAGAATTTCTTTTTTTGACATAACCACTCGTCCCTTCTTGTTTGTTTTAAATCTAAATAAGAATACTACAAATATAACTAAAAGTCAAATATTTTAATTCGCATCATATCTCCAGACTCTAGTGGAAGATCTTCTTTTATTTTAATAATCATCTGTGGATGATTAGCAATATTTATTGGTTCTAAATTTTCATTATAGATTTTATTTATTTTATAATTTAAATTATCTATCTTAGGACCAAAAAATTGTACTTCATCATCAACTTTAAAATAATTTCTTTGTTCGATTGTAATAATTCCATTTATATTTTCAAGTACTATACCTAAAAAGTCTTGATTAGACACTTCATCTCTATTATTTAAATAATATTGTTCATCTTGATTAGGAAATTTATTAAAAAATTGAGGTGCTGTTTCTCTATTCGCACATCTATTAAGTACATTATGTACAAAATTAATATATGCTCTATCTAAAGAATTGTTTCCTATTTTATCTAATAATATTCTATATGAGTGAAGAACTGTTGCTATATAGTAGATGCTTCGCATTCTTCCTTCTATTTTAAAGGAGAATATTCCTGCATCTTTCATTTCATTAATATATGAAACCATACTTAAATCTTTACATGACATCCAAAAATCATCGCTTTGTGTAATATTATCTTTATTTAACAATTCAAAGTTCCAGCGACATATTTGAGCACATCCACCTCTATTTGAATCTCTATTAGTTAAGTAGTTAGATAAGATACATCTTCCACTAAAACTAGTGCACATTGCTCCATGTACGAATGCTTCTAGTTCTAACCCTGTAGCACTTTTAATTGCTTCAACATCTTCTTTCATCGCTTCACGTGCTAAAACAATTCTTTTAACTCCTAATTCTTTATAAAATAGTGCTGCTTCTGAATTTAATACTGATGCTTGAGTAGAAACACATCTATCTAATTTCAAATTAAGTTCTTGACATAATTCTAAGACAGATACATCACTTACCATTATTCCATCTATTTTAATTTCATCTAAGAATAACAAATATTCTTTTAATCCTTCAAAATCTTCATCATGAAAGATCATATTTACGGTTACATAAACTTTTTTATTATGCTTATGGGCTATCTCAGTTGCTTCGATCATGTCTTCTTTAGTAAAGTTTTTAGCATTTGCTCTTAAATTAAATTTATGACCACCTATATACACTGCATCTGCTCCATAATGAATAGCAACTTTTAATTTTTCAATGTCTCCTGCTGGAGATAATAGTTCTACCATTTAATCCTCCAATTTAAAGATTGTTTTATTATTTAAAAACTTTTCTTCTGATTTAATATTATTAATGTTTTGATAATCTTTTATCGTTATATTAGTTCCATCTACATAATAAAATAAAATGTTTTTATCATTTATTTCATTTAAGATAGAAGTATAATTAAATGGTTTATTATAAAATAATACTGTTCCATTTTTATTTTCTTTAGCAATAAATGAATTCTTATCATTTGCTTTCAATATTACTTCTTTATCTATTTCTATATTTTTATATAATTTAAAGTTAGAAAGTAAGTATCTTCTTGAATACATAGCGATATTATAACCGAATATTGGTAAAATAATCGGTCTAATAGATTTATTTATTATTGTTATTATTTCTTCTTTAGTTAACTCATTTGATAATACTGCTGAATCAACTCTTTTAAGCCATGAATTAACACTTTTAGTATTTACTACAAAGTGAGATTGATTCCATATTAAAGAGATGTTACTATCTCTTAAAACATAGTATATACCTAAGTCCTCAAACAATATACCTTTTACAAAAGATAATTCAGATATAATTTTTTTAAATTGGTTCATTTTTTTAGTATCCATTATCATATTAATATTTAAATATACATTAACAT
>CAYYOP010000017.1:0-8408 GCA_964473435.1 uncultured Muribaculaceae bacterium
ATAAAGTAATTCTTGCATTTCACTTCTTATTATAAATTCATTATTAAAGGTTTCTATATAATCAAGTCTTTGATTAATTTTATCTTTGTTTTTTAACGGGTTCATTAAAAAATCTTTTAATGTTCTAGAACCCATTGATGTTTTACATTTATCTATTAGCCATATTAAACTATATTGTCTTTCTTTTAATCTAAGTGTTTCAAATAGTTCTAAATTTCTTACGGTATGAGCGTCCATTAATAAAAACTCATTATTATCTTTAATTATTACTTCACTAAAATGAGTTATTTCTTTTAATTGTACTGTTATTAAATAATAAAATAAATGTTTGATTCCTTTAACTACTTTTTCATCATTAATATTATTTATTAATGATATTTCTTCATTATAAAATTTATCGTTTATTGTAATATTTATATGATAATTATTTTTTATAATATTTAATAATTCTAAATCAAAATTAGATTCTAGAATTATCTCTTTTAAATTTAAGTTTAAAATTCTATTTAATAGTTTTGTTTTATCATAACTAATTAATTCACTGTATATATTTCCTGTTGAGATATCAGCATATGTCAATAGATAAGCATAATTAAAATCAATAATGCTTCCTAGGTAGTTAAAATCACTAGAGTCTAAAAATTCTAAGTCCACCATTGTTCCTCTACTTATCACTTGAGTCACTTCTCTTTTGACCATACCTTTAGCAGTTTTAGGATCTTCAACTTGATCACAGATTGCTACTTTATAGCCTTTTTCAATTAATCTTTCAATATATACTTTTACTGAATGATGTGGAACACCAGCCATAGGTATTCTTTCTTTTAAACCTGCGGATTTGCCGGTTAAAGTTAATTCTAATTCTCTAGCTGCATTTGTTGCATCTTCAAAAAATAGTTCATAAAAATCTCCTACACGATAAAATAAAAATTCTTCTTCATAATTTTTTTTAATATTAAAGTATTGTTTCATCATAGGACTTAATTCTTCATAGTTTACATCTGATCTTTTCATTTCTACACCTAAAAATTATTATATCATATATTGATATTTCTATAAAAAAAACATGATAACATGTTTTATAAATAATAACTTTGATAATTTAAAGTTTCTTCCAAAGATATTCTATTTAAACTTAAACCTTCTTGATTATAAGTTTCAATTCTATTTTTAAAAGGTATTTCTTCTTTAATTAATTTAGCAAATTTTGTGCGATTAATAGTAATCAATTCTTCTTCATTTATATTAAATGTTTTTTGATTAATTATTAATGAATAATATAATTTTATTTCTTCTCTTGTTAAAAAAGTTAATTCTTCTTGACTTAGAGGTTTAATAAAATAATAACTACGTTTTTTCATTTGATAAACATTTTTTGTTACTTCGTTTAATTCTACTAACCATTCTTTATATTTTTCAAAAAGTTCAGGATTTTTAGGCAGTATATATAGATCTGAACCCATTCTATATTCGTTTAACATTTCTCTCCTAGTTGTAAAATTACTTCCCATTGTTAAAATCACACTTCTTTTTTCAGATAATAACAAACCTTCTTTATCAATAGGACTAGGTAAAACTACAACAACTTTATATTGGTCTTCTGGAACATTTCTAAGTTGATTGATAACATCAAACTCTAATAATTTTACTGTTCTTGGTTCAAAGTTTGGTTCTATTAGATTATATTTACCATTATCTAATAATTCATAAGACTGAATATCTACTGTTGTAAATTTTTCTGTTTTTAAACTTTCTGGTTGTATTTCAAGCAGTAATTCGTATCCTTTATTTTTGCATTCTTTTGCAAATTCATGAACTTCATTTTTTGATCTTAAAGTAGAAATAATTGGTTCAATTGAATATGTTTCATCTTTATTAGGTTTTTTAACGACTAAATCTTCATCTAATAAAGTGAAATTTCTAAATATTATTTGATCGGCTTCTTCTATAGTTATATAATGTTTAATCATTTTTTTACCTCCAAACTATTTAATATTTCGATTGCTTCATCAAAATTGGATACACTCTTAATCATAATCTTATATTTTTTTTCTTTAGCATATTTCATTGCTTCTTTATAGTTTGCTTGAGGAACTAAAAATAGGTCTGCTTTATCTTTTACTGCGCCAGCCAATTTATATCTTACTCCACCTATTTCTCCAACTGAACCATCTAAATTTATAGTGCCTGTTCCGACTATTTTATTACCCTTAGTGATATCTTCTGGAACTAAGGCATCATAGATGGCTAAACTTAATAATAATCCACCACTTGGTCCACTCTCTGATGCTTTAGATCCAATTGTTATATTTATATCAGAATCTAATTTATATAATGATATTGCTGATAAACCTAATAATAAAACATCTTTTTCTTTAAATATTTTAGATACTGTTTTTATCTTTTTATTATCTCTTTTTATAATTAATGATATTTGATCATTTTCTTCTTTTGAATTTATATATTCTTTTAAAGTTTTAATGTCTTTATACTCTATGTCATCATAAGATAATATCTCATCGCCAATCTTAATATCCCCCGTACATTTATCATCAACATAGACAATATAATTACTAATATCTTTTACAGAGAAATCAACATTACTTTTTTGATAGGCAATATATTTAGCAGTACTTATTGACTCATCATAATATAATTTATCTCTTTTTAAAGAATCAGCTATTGTTTCAGAATCATTATAAGTAATATCTGCATTTTCAACTAATTCCCAATTAGGAAGTATATGTGCGATTAAATAGAAAGGTAATTTTCCTTTGATCATTCCAACATAAGCCATATTAAAAGATCCTTTAGATTCATTTAATTTTTCATCACTATGAAGTCTATTGCTTATATTAATACTTCCACCAGGTTTATAAATACTATAATCAGTTTCTATATTAAAAGTTACTAAAAGGAGTGTTAAAAATATTAAGAATACATAATTATATTTAATATATTCTTTTATCTTTTCATAAAGTTTATAAGTCATGGGGTTTAACCACCTTTCATTTTAAATTATAGCAAATATAAGGAGCAATATGATAAAGTTATTAAAGAAAATGTCAATTATTTTACTTATTATCTTAACTATTATTAAAAGACCAATAATTACTACTGCTATTATTGACGCAATAAACATTTGGATTAATAATATTTTTCCATCTCTTTTTCCAATTTTAATAATAAGTGACTTAATAATAAGTACTGATTTAATAAAAATAATTACTGATAATATTGGTTTTCTTTTTAATAAGTTATTTAAAGTAAGTAAATATAGTTCTTATGTTTTTATAATAAGCCTTTTAAGTGGATGCCCAAGTAATGCTAAGTATATTAAAGATTTACTTGATCATAATTTAATTAGTAAAGAAGAAGCTATAAAAACATTATCAATGTCTTTATTATATAATCCAATTTTAATATTATCTATTACAACTTTTTTGCATAAAAGCGATGTATATCTTATTATAATATTTAATATTATAATTAATTTAATTATTGGTTTAATAAATCGAAATATTAAATGTCAATATCTTAATAATGATTATCTATTACAAAAAAACTTTAATCTGATATCTTCTATTTCCTCTACTATTGATACTTTACTTTTAGTTTTAGGATCATTAGTATTATTCATCGCTTTATCTTCTATTATTCCCTTTAATCACCCTTTATTAGATGGAATATTTGAAATCACTAATGGTATTAAAGAAATGGCTCTAATAAGTAATTATCAAGACAAATTAATGATCACAGGAATTTTAATGTCCTTTGGTGGTTTAAGTATTCAGACTCAAATAAAAAGTATTCTAAAAGATTATGATTTAGAATACAGTTTGTTTTATAAATCTAGAATTATTCATTTAATATTATTTATATTATTACTCTACCTTAAATCGATATTTGGTATCATTACTTAATCCAGTTATTTTAAACCCAATATTAGTATTATATAAATAACTCAAGTGGATACCATAATCATCTCCCTCATCACTTAATACTGGTAAATCTATTCGAAGTGTACAAGTATCTAAATAACAAAGATTATTATAAGTCCCAAAACCATCATATAAAACAGGAGTCTCTCTTAAAACTCTTTTTTCTCCTCGGCGATATCCAACAACATTAAGTAATTCTTTATTAGAAAAACCATATGAATAGAATAATAAATATCCTATATTATCATCTGTTTTAGTTTTATCAAAAATTAGTTTCAAACAATTTCCTCCACCTAATATTCTTAGTGAGGCTGATGCTGGAACTACAGACAAAACTGTATCCTTACCATCTTGCATAGTTGCACCATCATTACATGATGCTATTTCAATTAAACCTAATTCTATGAAATCAGTTTCTATTTCTCTAGTAATATTCGCTTGATTTATCAACAAATTAGATATAGATTTTCCTACTTCATCTTCATTACGAACAGTTATAAATACTGTTAATAAAAGAACTAACACAACTGATATTAGTGTAACACTAACAATTATTTCTACTAAAGAAACTCCACGATTATTATTAATCATTTTAAGACCTCTTTTTGTTTAAATTCTTTTGTTTCTATCTGAACTCTTTGAGTTAAGAATAAAGTAAACATAATGTTAATATAAAACGAACCACCATAACTTAAGAATGGAACTGGTACTCCAGTTAATGGAATAAGTGCTAAAACTCCTAAGAAGTTTATTAATAAATGAAGTAATATAAATGCAAAGGTTCCATAAGCCATTATTGATCCTCTTAAAGTAGTCGCACTTTTTGCTATTTTTAAAATTTTATATAATAAAAACAAATATAATATAATTATAAATATACCAAATATTGCTCCCCACTCTTCAATTATAACTGGAAAAATAAAGTCAGTGTATGCCTCAGGTAAGTATAAATATTTTTGAGTTGAGTTACCTAGTCCTGTACCAAATAGTCCTCCATTACTTATTGCTATAAAACCATTACATACTTGATACCCTGTTTTTTCAACATATCTAGTACATGGTTTTCGATATGTTAAACGACTGCTTTGTTCTGCAGTTAAAAATTTTCCACCAAACATAATAAATAAAGCGCCTAATATTATAGTAACTATACCTATTAATTTTAAATTATTTACTTTTTTATCATTGATTGGTAATGATAAAAAGATTAAAAACGCTATTCCACCTATTATTACAGCAGTTCCTAAATCTGGTTGAAGTGCTGTTAAACCAAATATAATTAAAATAAATATAAAAGGAGTTATTATTTTATTAATAGCATAATCTTTTTTACGATATATATTTTCTAAAGATACAGCTAAAAAAACTATAATTATAGATTTTGCAAATTCACTTGGTTGAAACGAAAAGAAACCTAAATCATACCAACTCTTGACATTATTAGTTATAGTAGCATATGGAAATAACCCTGCTAAAGCAATTATTATCGCTATAACACCTATTCGTCCTAAGACTTTATATCTTGAGGTTGGAATGGTTAAAATAAAAAAACCAAATATCCACGTCGCAATTATTATATATAAATGTTTTTTAAAATAATAACGCTCTGACAATCCATTATAAAGTACTGCTGTTATACTAGAGGCACTAAAAATCATAATTAAACCAAATATAGTAAAAAGAATCATTAACAAAAATAAAATTTTATCAACATTTTTTAGTCTAGCCTTCATATTTCCACCTATTTTAATCATATCATAAAAAAAACATATTTAAAATAATATGTTTTTGTTAATGTAAATCATTTTATTGGAAATAATACTGGACGGAAAGTTCCATTAGCAAAAGCTTTTCCATCGGTTCCACTAAAATCGAACATCTTATCTCCGCTATTATAACGACCACCACGGGCATACCATGGGCTGTTTATATGTGGTAATAAAGATCCACTTTAAAACCAAACTCCATCTTCTGCTTTGTGTAATATCTACCAATATATTATATATATATTATAATTTTCAAGACTTCTTCTCAATTAAAAAGAGAATATTTAACATATTCATCTTTATCATTACTTTGTAAATTGGGATATTCTCTTTTTTAATTTCTTACTTCTTTTTGATTTTAAAATAAAATAAGTTAAACTTACTAAAATAATAACAACACTTAAAGAAGCAATTAAAATAAGTAAAAGTTTTTTATTCATATTTTCTCCTATTTAATTAATGATTTAGCAATTAAAGTAAAAATTTTATAGTCGTAACCTTTTTGATTATTAATAGTTAATATTTCTCCATTAAAAATGGTCGCATCTATTAAATCATAATTGAATCTGTTACTAATAGTATAATCTATATTACTTTGAATAATATTTTTGATATCATACATTATAAAATATTCACGATTAAAATGAATACTATAATTCAAAACAACTTTAATATTTGAAGTAAATTTCTTTATAGCGTCTAAATTGTTTCGTGAATTTTTTAAATCCATCGCATCATTGGTAATTATATAAAATATTTGATTCATTTTTTTAAGTAATTGTTCATTAAATTTATTAAAGATGTGATTAGTATCAAAAAGAACAACATCATATAATAAACTTGCTTCCCCTATAATTGAGTCTAAACAAGAAAACGATACTTCTTCTGCTTCTTTTATATTTTGAGGCGCTGGTATAAAATCAATATACTCATTATATTTAACCGTATAGTTAAGAACATTTGGAAACTTTTCTTTTTTATGTTCAATATAATAATTATATAATGTCTTTTTAGAAGGTCTATTTAAAGAAACTGCTATTCCTCCATTATATAAATCAGCATCTATAATTAATACTTTTTTACGCATATTTGATAATGTTCCTGCTAAGTTTAATAAGAATGTTGTTTTTCCAACTCCACCTTTACCTGAAAACACACTCACTACTTTACTCATCTGGAACCTCGTGAAATATAATTATTTCATTTTCTTTTTCTCCAATTAAATGAATTTCTGCACGATAATTCTGAATACCTAATAATTTACCAAAAAAACTTGGATATGAATGACTGTTATAAACAGTTAAAGATTCATTTTCATATTTAACTTCTAGCAATTCAGTTGTTATTTTTTGTTTTTCATAAGCATCTTTTACATTTTTATAATAATCATTAACATTATATGTTAACGCACTAGTAATAATATTCTTAGTTACTTTTTCAATTCTTACTCCTTGGAAAAACATTAAAGCAAAATCAAATATAAATGCTATTATTAACATAAATAAAGGAATTAATATAATAAAAATCGCATGATTTTGTCTAGGTCTTTGCATATTATTCTTCCTTCCTATTATAATGAATTATATCATATTTTTTAATGAATGAGTAGTACTTAGACAAAAAAAGAGCCTATGCTCTACTTGAATATTTTCCATCTCTAGTTGTTATAATAATTTTTTCACCAACATTGATAAATAAAGGTACTTTTACTACTAATCCAGTTTCTATAGTAGCTTCTTTCATCGCACTACTTGTTGTGTTTCCTTTTATAGCATCAGTTGTTTCAGTAACTTCATACTCTATTTTTTCTGGTAAGTTAATACCAATAATATCTCCATTGAATGTTTGTATTTCTATTTCTAAATTTTCTTTTAGATAAGGAATTTGTTCTTCTAATAGTTTTTTATCAACTTCTAATTGAGAATAATCTCCAGTATTCATAAACACATATGAATCTCCTTGATTATATAAGTATTGCATACTTAGTTTTTCAACGTGTGCTCTTTCTAGTTTTATATTGGTATTAAATGTTTCTTCGATAGTAGCGCCAGTTTTTATATTTTTAAATTTAATTCTACAAAATGCTGGACCTTTTCCTGGTTTAACATGTTGAAATTCTTGAATTAAACATAAATTTCCATCTATGATAACTGTCATTCCATTTCGAACATCATTTATATTAATATTCATGTTTGATCACCTATCTTTTTTCTTTAAATACTTGGTTCTTATTACATTTTTTACAAAATTTATTTATTTCCATACGATCTGGAGTATTAGCCTTGTTCTTTTCTGTTGGTCTGATTATAAAATCACATACTGAACATTTTAATTCAACTGGATGTCTATTTTCATTTTTCTTTGCCATTAGTTATTCCTCCTTCTTTGACTTATGTATTATAGCACAATAAACTGCATAATATCAAGAGAATTTCCAGACATAAATTACTTTTTCTGGGAATGAATAATCATTACAATTATAACAAATAGTACTCTCTTCATTTTTAATATCTTTACAACATTTATTATCATATGGGTAATCTTTCATTTTAAAATATGTAATCATACTAAATATCATAAATAAAGTTATAATTATGCTTGTAAATGTTTTACTGTTCATTTTATCACCAATTAAACTATACTAAAGTTTAAGAGTTTTTTCAATCACTAGTTAAAATTAAATTTGTTATTTCTCTGGCAA
>CAYYOP010000017.1:8418-14805 GCA_964473435.1 uncultured Muribaculaceae bacterium
AACTAATTAAAAAAATATTTTTTTATAGGTTTAATAATAATTTTATAGTGAATTTTAAACTTAAAACCTAAAAAGTATTGACACTAACTTAAAATTAAATTTGTTATTTCTCTGGCAACTTTAGAATTTATTGGATATCTATAGGTACTATTATTGTTTTTATAACCAATATTAGGACTAACTATCGCTAGAGATATAATTGGATCTTCATATGGAGCATACATAACATAAGATGTTGATGTTGTTTGGACATCTACTTTTCCATCTAAATCCGAATCAAGATATGAATCAGCCGTTCCAGTTTTACCTGCAGATGAAAATTTATGATTTGTATAACTGTATGCTGTTCCGTTATAGTTAACTTCATAAAATCCTTGTCTTATTCTATCTAGATATTTTATTTCTATAGGAACTTCATTTAATGTTTTATTCTTTTTTTCATAAAAAATACTACCATCTTCGTTTATGACATATTTAAGTAAAGATAATTCTTGTCTTTTACCAATAGCAATAGTATTAATATATTGCATTAATGATATTGGTGTATATGTATCATAATGTCCGACAGCCATATTAAGAAGTAAATCATCTGTTATAGTTTTACTTTTTTGTCCAGTTCCTTCTCTAGATAAATCTATTCCTGTTAAATTACCTAATCCATATGAAGATAATACATTTCTATATTCTGTAAAATGTTCTTCAGTAGCATTTAATCTTATTCCAGGTGAATATTTTTTACCAGTTAATCCTATTGCGATTAAATATTGAAAGTAGTTACTAGACATCTTTAAAGCATTTATATCATTTGTCATTCCTATCTTAGTCCATGAACATTTCTCTTTACCACCATATATTCTAATGCATGAGTCCAGTACTTTTGTTGTTTCATCTATTATTCCATTTTTATATCCAACACTCATAGTAGCGCCTTTAACAACGCTTCCTAAGTTATAAGAATTTAAAACATTATAATATGAGTAATCTATAAATGTTTGATCTTCTTTTATTTTTTTACCGATTAAAGATATAATACTTCCATCTTTAGGATTACTAACTATTATAAAACTTTCGTTATAATATTTTGTATTAAGTGCTTTCTTAGCATTTATCATTTCCTGTTCTAATATTTTTTCTATTTCTATTTGTAAATTTATATCTATAGATAATATTAAGTCTTTTCCTCTTTTATAATTTTTGACTAATGTTATTTTATTATTTTTAACTCTATATTGAGATTTTTCTCCTTTTAAATATTTATCATATATATATTCTAAATTGTTAAGTCCTACTCTATCATTCAACTTATAATCATTATTTAAATATTCTACTTTTAATTCTTTTGGTATTCCTTGTTTATAACTTGATACAAGTCCGAATACATCTTTTAGTATGTTTCCATATGGATATGTTCTTTCCCATGTTATATCGGTTCTTATACCATCTAGATTAAGTGTATTTATTATTATGTATTCTTCATCAGTTATATTTTCTTTTATTATTTTATCTTCATATGAATAACCATTATTCATTAAGTAATAAAAGTAAGCAGCATTCTTATTTATATCTTCTAACATATCATCAGTTATTAAATCTAATTTTTTAAAAAATAATTCGCTACTAGTTATTTTTCTTTCGTTATATTCTTTAATGATACTAGGATTAACTAATTTATCTACTTTCTCTTTATTAGTTAAATAATAATAATTTTTTAAATCATAAGTATTTATATTAACTTTTATACTTATATTATCCGCTAGTACTTTAGCAATTTCAATTTCTTTCAAAGTATCTATATTTAATTTATTATATATAATTGATTTAACACCTATATTATCAACCAATATATTTCCTTTAATATCAAGTATACGACCTCTAGGGGCAGTCATACCTTCTAAAGTTTCATTATTCTTTTTATTTAATATTTGATTATAATAATCTTTTTTATAAATACATAAAAAAGATAATCTACCTATTACTACCAGATTTAATAAAATTAAAATTACTGTTAAAATCTTTTTCATATACTTAGTATAAGTAATTTTTTTAGTCTTAAACATACAATAATATTAGGTAGGTGTAAAATGCAATATATAATTGAGGGTTATATTCAAAATTTAACAAAAAGTGATGTGAGTAATTTTGCAGTTAAGAATGGAATAAACTTAACTAATGATGAACTAAACTTTACTTATAACTTTATTAAAACTGAATATAAACAAGTATTAAATAACCCTAATGGGTTTGATTTTAATAATTATCGCAATAGATTTTCTAATGATAGTTTTGAAAAAATAGAATCTTTAATAAAAAAATATTCGAGTTATTTATAACTTGAATATTTTTATTTGATTTCTGTTCCTCCAAATATGCCTACATAATTTAAATATACTGTAGGAGATTTGGTTTTTTCTGTTGATTCATATTTATTGGTAGTACCTCCTAGAATAGATACTCCTTCTGATTTTAAAATTACATTCTTAGGTAATATAATGTTTACTCCTCCAAAGATTGCGACTGTTTCTATAGTAATATCTTTAGTTATTTTAGCCTTACTTAAATTTAACTCTACTCCACCAAAAACAGCTATGCAAGAAGCACCTTCAAAAGTATCTGTTACCATATCTTGACAACCAGAAAAGATCCCAAGATATTCTTGACTATTTTTTTTCTTATTATATTTCTTTTTAGGTTTAAAGATTAGAGAAATACCAATTGTTATTATTACAAATGGTAAAAATATTTTTCCAACCATATTCCATGCAATATAATCTCTCTGTGCTAAAAGTAGTAATACACCTATTATTAGAGCCAAGATAGATGAATTTATATTCTCGTTTTTTATTAAAGATATTACTGAAGGTACTATTATAAATAACGTCCACCAGCCTTTAAAAAATAAATTGATTTTCCATAATTCTAAATTATTACCAAGAAACATTAAACCTACTATAAGTAAAATTATTCCCCAGATTAGTGATTTGTTCTTTTTCATTTATATCTCCTCTATCATATTTCTTTTTGAGTTATAATATCTTCAATTAAATTTGAATTAAACTCTTTTTTTCTAATCATATCTATCTCATATTTATATGGTGCTTTATCTTCAATATATGGAGTTTCTAAAATTTTAGGTATATTTTTTAATCTTTCATGATAAATTATTTTTAATATATTATCAAAACCTATTGTTCCATATCCTAAGTTAGCATGACGATCTTTACGCTCAGAAACATTGTTTTTGCTATCATTAACATGAACACATTTAATTTTATCTATACCTATTTCTTGATCAAATAATTCTAAATATAAATCAAAGTTAGATATATCTACTCCCGAATCATTTAAATGACAAGTATCTAAACAAACACCTATTTTCTCATTATATATAACTCCGTCAATAATATACTTTAACTCTTCAATATTAGTGCCACATTCAGTCCCTTTGCCTGCCATTGTTTCTAATAAGATAGTAATATTATCATCTTTAACTAATACTCTATTTAAAGCTTTTACAATATTTGTTAGCGCAACTGGTTTTTCATGTTTTACTGCTGAACCAGGATGAATAACTAAATACTGCACTCCTAATAATATACATCTATCTATTTCTTTTCTTAAAAATTCCATACTAAATTCATATTTTGAAGGATCAATATTATTAGCTAAATTAATAATATATGGCGCATGACAAATTACTTTATCAAATAATATATTATGTTCTTTCATTAACATCAATGCTTCAATAGTTAAACTATCATCAATTGGGCTTCTATATGTGTTTTGAGGTGCGCCAGTATAGAACATAAAAGTATTAGCATTATAACTTATTGCTTCTTTTACACTTCCTAATAATTGATTATTACCAAAACTTACATGAGATCCTATTATTAACATTTTTACTTCACCTTATTCAGTATAAATTAAAGCATTAAAAAAATCAAAATAACTTGATTTATTTATGCGGGTTTTGTCCATGAAGATGGGCAAGTATTGGTTATAGTAGTAGTATCGGGTTTTGCTGGAGTATAATTTTCGGCACTTAATTTATCATAAGTGTACGACGTGATACTATAGTTATTATCAGTTAAAGTAACATAAAACGTTGGTTTTAAATGCTCATCTAAAGTAATAACAACATATCCTTGATAACTTCCAGTTGAAGTCATATCTAAACTATCTGCACCTTTTAATCCGTAACAATAACCATAAGTCTTTTTTCCTGTTTCAGTTCCTAGAAGTAATTCGGTTTGGTATTTTTTTTGGGCATCGTTTAAAACTTTTTCTGCATATATTTTAAAAGTTCCTTTTTGGGCATCAGTCATTGATCCTATGACTGAAGGCATTGCAAGTATCATAATTATAGCCAATACTACTATAACGGCTAATAATTCGACTAAGGTAAATCCTCTTTTGTTTAACTTTGACATTTATTATAACCTACTCTCTATTAGTAATTATATAATTAAGGTCAAATAATGTCAACATCTAATTTATTATTTTAAAAATCGAGTTAACCGTTTCAATTGTATCAACTGCATTATTAAATTTATTTGTTTGAACTCCTCTATTATATTTTTTATAACCACTTAAAAATAATTTATAATTATCGTTAGATCTATTTAGATATTTATACCATTCTGAATTTTCTTTTAAGTATTTCACCATTTTTTTATCTTTATAAATTTTAAATTGTAATTCGTAATCCATTTTTAATCTCCAAAAAATTTAGTTATAGGTCTAGGAATCTTGGGAGGTACTGACGGAGTTTTTCCAACTGGACTCTTTGTTGTTAATTCTTGTATAACATTTATTGCTTTTTGAGCATTATTAATATATTTTTGAACATTAGTCATATTAACACCTTTAACTAAATTAGTTAATTCACCAAGTGGTCCGGCTCGATCTATATCTTCTTCACTTAGTGTTTCATCTTCATTATATTTACTCCATACTTCATTATTGTCACCATACATATCATAAATTTCATAAAAATCTTGCCATGTATGTTCTTTATTTTTTACATAGTTAACTAGTTCTGGACGACTAGATACAAAACTTTTAAATTCTTCTTTCTTAGACATAAAAACCACCTATAATAATCTATTCTTATTGGTGGTTTTTTATGTTATAATTTAAAATCGTCTATGAAATCATCGATAGTTAATTCTTTGACTTCTTCTTTCTTTTCTACTTCTGGTTCTGGTTCTTTTAATATATATAATTCTTTTTGGATAAAGAATGATATATCATTTGTTTTACTAAGAGTAGATCCAGTGCTTACTAAATCCATAATTGGTATTTCACTATTTTTTATAATATTTATTTCTTCGTTATGTTTCATTCCAATTAAATCTTTTGTATTAGTTAAGAAAGCATTTTTAATTAAATAATTTGTCGATTTTACTTTTTTTAGAAGTGTACTTCCTCTTTTATTTCTAGTTAAGAAATTTAATTCATTTAATTTAATTCTTTTTCCTGTTGATTTATCAGTAAATATATTAACATATTCATCTTCTGGTTTATAACTAATTCCTGCTACTACATGATCTTCTTTTAAATTTATTCCTTTTACTCCAGCAGCTTTCGGACCAGTTATTGGTATTTCATTTGATTCAAAATTTAAATAGTAACCTGTTTGAGTAACAATTAAAGTATTTGGTCTTGTTAATAGTACATCTACTACTTTATCTCCTTTTTTCAAATTAATAGCCATATAGAACTTAGAATATCTACTAATTATAAAGTCATTTAAATTAGTTCTTTTTACCATACCGTTTTTAGTAAAGATAGTTACATCTGGGTTAGTAATTGATTCATTAATTACATATGCTCCTATAACATTGTCTTCTGGATTCATAGTTACTATATTACTAATATGAATACCTAGGTCTTTCCATCTACAAACTGGTATCTCATGAATTGGAACATATAAATAATTTCCTAAAGCAGTAAATATAATAAGTTTATTTAGAGTATTTGTTTGTAAGTAACTTATTACATAATCTCCTGGCTTTAATTCTGTTTCTCCATCACTAGCGCCGTAGGACTTTTTACTAACCTTTTTTAAATATCCATCGTTTGTTAAAACTATTATTACATCTTCTTTAGTAATTAAGTCTGTTTCATCAATTACTATTTCTTCAAACTTAGCACTTATTTCAGTCTTTCTAGGTGTACCATATTCTTTTTTTATGTTTCTTAATTCAGCTTTAATAACTGAGTTTAATTTAGTTTCAGATGCTAGGATAGATTCTAACTCAGTTATTATTTTTCTTAATGTTTCTAGTTTTTCCTCTAGTACAGTTACATCTGTATTTGTTAAACGATATAGTTGCAACATTACTATTGCAGTTGCTTGGTCTTCAGTAAAGTCATATTCTTTCATTA
>CAYYOP010000018.1:0-14795 GCA_964473435.1 uncultured Muribaculaceae bacterium
AAAAGGTGCGTATGTAAGTGCATTAGATATATCAGAGGATAATTTACTTAAATTAAAAAATGAAATCAACAGCGATAAACTGTTTACTTATAAAGTAGATGTGTCTAATATAGAAGCTATTAAAAAATTTAAAAAAGAATTTATAAAAGAACAAAAAGAAATAGAAATATTAATTAATAATGCTGGTATTATTCAAGATTTTATTAATATTGATGAATTAGAAATTGAAGCAATAAATAGAGTTATGAACGTTAACTTTTACGGACCAGTTAATTTAATTAAAGAATTTTTGCCAGAATTAAAAACTAGACCAGAAGGTTATATAGTTAATGTTGGAAGTATGGGAGGATTTTTTCCATTCCCATCTCAAACAGCATATGGAGCATCTAAAGCAGCGCTAGGCCTTTTAACTGAAGGTTTGTATGCTGAATTACTTGATACGAATGTTAAGGTTACTTTAGTATTACCAGGAGCTATAGCAACAGATATAGCAGCGAACTCTAAAATTAATTCAAGAGAAGCAAGTGCAGAAGATAGTGGTATTTCAATGACTTCACCAGAAGAAGTAGCATATCAAATAATAAACGCGATAGAAAAAGAAATATGGAAGGTTTATGTAGGAAAAGATGCTAAGTTTATGAATTTCTTATATAAATTAAATCCTAAAAAAGCAATAAAATATATAAACAAAATGATGAATAAAAATAATTAAAGGTGGTTTTATGAAAAATAAAAAAGCACTCGGACCTATTATGGCTATTTTATTTGTTACTGTTGTTTTGTTAGTAGGTTATTACATAGGTAAAGAAGTAGCAAATTCTTATAATAAAAAACATGGTACAAACAAAAAGATATTTGAAATCTTTAAAATAGAAAATAAAGACATTCCGAAAAATTATATTTTAAATAATGGTCCTAAGACTTTATTTGATCTGTGTGGTAAAGATACTGGAATTTGTGATGATAAAGTTGGTACTGTTACTTTAGATGGACTCGATCTTAATTTACATATATATGCTAATTTTGATAATCCAGAGGATTTAGCAACAACTTATTTTAAACTTAATAATAAAAAAATAGGTTCATTTGTTTATTTAGATAAATTTGATATTTTAGATAAAAAATTTTTATTAATAACTGAACCAAATAGTTACAATGATAATTATATAATTCATCTTTATGATTATACTGGTAAAGAAATTTCTAGTTATGAAGCAACTAATATAAATCAAAATTATCAAATAAAAAACAATGAATTATATTATTACTATTGCAATAGATCTGAAACTAGTTTAATAAATGGCGAAGAATTACCTAAGGTAACATACTATAAAGTTAATTCTGATGATATTACTAAAAAACAAGAAGTATCTTTTGAATTTAAAAAATGTGCATAATTAGTGCATATTTTTTTTATAAATGATTTTTACTGCAAAAACAACTCAATTTATTATATAATAGTAAGAGAGGTGAAAATATGCGAGTTATAATAACAGCTGGAGGAACTGGAGGACATATTGTTCCAGCCTTAGCGATCGCTAATAAAATAAAAGAACTAGATAAAAAAAGTGAAATACTTTATATCGGAACTCATAACCGTATGGAAAAAGATATCGTTCCCGAAGCAGGTTATAAATATGAGGCAATTGAAATTTATGGTTTTAATAAAAAACTAATAAAAAGAAATCTTCAAAACATAAACTTAATCATAAAAGCAAAAAAAAGATGTATCGAAATTATGAAAGAGTTTAAACCAGATGTAGTAGTAGGAGTAGGTGGATATGTAACATATCCTGTTATTAAAGCAGCTAATAAACTTGGAATAAAAACATTTATTCATGAACAAAATAGTATACCTGGCAAAAGTAATAAAGCACTAGCAAAATCAGTTGATAAAATAGGAGTAAGTTTTGCTGATACTCAAGATTATTTTGATCCTAAAAAAACTGTATTAACAGGTAATCCTTGTTCAGAGAATGCTTTAGATGTTAAAGCAAGTCCTAAAACTAAATTCGGTTTAGATCGTAAGAAAAAAAGTATTTTAATTGTACAAGGAAGTTTAGGATCTAATGTTATTAATAAGAAAATGATTGATTTTTTAAAAAATGTTAAAAAAGAAACATATGATATTTTATATATTACTGGTAAAGATTATTATAAAGAATTTTCTAAAAATAAATTTAGTGATAATGTTAAAGTAGTTCCATATGTAGATAATTTATCAGCATTAATGAAAGATATAGATTTGGTTATATCAAGAGCAGGAGCAAGTACAATTAGTGAAATAACTGCACTTGCTATTCCAAATATATTAATACCTAGTCCATATGTAGCAAATAATCATCAGTTTTATAATGCCTTAAGTATTAAAGAAGCAGGTGCTGGTGAAATGATTGAAGAAGCAGACTTTTCTACAGAGTTATTAAAAACAAAAATAAATAAAATATTAAATAACGATAGTTATTATTTAAAAATGCAAAACAACTTAAAAAAAATATCTATAAACAATAGTAGTACTATAATTTATAATATATTAAAAGAATTAACAGAACAAAAGTAGGTGTTAAAATGACTAAAAAGGGGAAAAAGAAAAAATTAAATATTAAAAAATTATTTATTTTACTTTTACTTTTATACTTAATTATTTATGGTGGATATTATCTTTATAATGAGCCGATAAGAAATATAGTTATAAGCGGTAATACCTATGTTAATGATTATCAAATAATAGAAGTTGCTGGAATAAAAAACTATCCTTCTATATTTGGCATTAATAATAATAGTTTAAAAAAGAAAATTAAAACTTTACCTTTAGTAGCAGATGTTACTATTAAAAAAGATTTAAAATTTAGATTAAATATAAATATTGTTGAAGCAAAAATGATTCTTTTAAATAGTACTAATAATCAAATATTATTAAGTAATGGAAAGTCTCTAGAAAATGATTATAATTATAAAGGAGTTCCAACATTAATTAATTATACACCAGAAAAAATATTAAAAAGTTTTACTAAAAACTTAGGAAAATTAGATATTGGAATAATTAGTCTAATAAGTGAAATTCAATATTCTCCAATTACTAGTAAAGAAGGGATAAGTATAGATGATGAAAGATTTGTTTTATATATGAATGATGGTAATACAATTTATACCAATGTAGAAAAATGTAAAACATTAAATCACTATCGAGAAATATATGCAAGTCTTAATGATAAAAAAGGATTCTTAAATTTAGATAGTGGAAATCCTGAAAACTTTGTCTTTACTGAATATAAATAAATGAATTATAATAATGAAATGAAAAAGATAATCAATGATTTAGGTGGTAATAAATTATTGCTACATAGTTGTTGTGGTCCTTGTTCTAGTAGTGTGATTGAAAGATTAAAAGATTATTTCGATATAACAGTTATCTTTTACAATCCTAATATAGAACCAGAACAAGAATATTTAAAAAGAAAAAAAGAGCAAATACGCTTGCTAGATATTTTAAATATAAAATACTATGAAATTGATTATCTTAATGATGATTTTAAAATAAAAATTAAAGGATATGAAGAAGAACCAGAAAATGGATTTAGATGTTATTTGTGTTATGAATTAAGATTAGAAAAAATAGCCTCGATTGCACATAAAGAAAACTATGATTATTTCGGGACTACACTAACAGTTAGCCCTCATAAGAATAGTAAAATTATAAATGACTTAGGTTTAAAAATTGCAAAAAAACAAAAAGTAAAATATTTAGTATCTGATTTTAAAAAGGAAGAAGGATATAAAAGAAGTATAGAGTTGTCAAAAGAATATAATTTATATCGTCAAGATTACTGTGGATGTTTATATTCAGAAAGGATATATAATGAAAAATAATAAAGGTTTTACATTAGTAGAAATATTAGCAATAATAATTATATTATCAATTGTCATAGTTTTAGTTTATCCTGTAACAAGTGATGTAATATTTGGTAGCAGAAAAACTATTAATGAATTATCTATTAAAAGTATAAAAGACTCAGCTAATATGTTTGCACAAGATATATACTTGTGTGATTCTACCGTTGATATTATTAGTATTTTAAAAAGTGATTTAAAATATACCAATGTAACTAATTGTAAACAAGCAAAAGAACAATTAAAAAAAGGAATAACTATTCCTGTAGAAGTATTAAAAAATTATGACTATGTAAATAAAGTTGATAAATGTAGTGGTGATATAAAAATAACTTTAAGTGGAGATAATCTATCAGATGTAACAATTAATACTGATAAAATAAAATGTACAGAATAGGAGATATACATGGGATTATTTAATAAATTCAAAAATTTATTTAAAGCAGAAGAAAAAGAAAATACAGAAGCTTATGATAAAGGTTTAGAAAAGACTAGAAAAGATTTTGTAAGTGAACTTAATTTGCTGGGATTAAAATTTCATAAAGTTACTGAGGAATATTATGAAGAATTAGAACATCTCTTAATAAAAGCAGATATTGGAATAAGAACTGTAGATAATTTTTTAGAAAGATTAAAAAAACGAGTTAAAGAAGAAACTATTACTGATCCTAAATTTTTACAAGAAGTAATAGTTGATGAATTATTTATGATATATGTTGAAGGAGAATCTTTAACAGATAAAATAAATATGGCTGATTCAGGACCGACAATAATTTTAACCGTCGGAGTAAATGGAGTAGGTAAAACTACAACAATAGGTAAACTTGCTCATAAATATACTAAAGAAGGTAAAAAAGTAATGCTTATTGCCGGAGATACTTTTAGAGCAGGCGCAGTTCCTCAATTAGAAGAATGGGCTCAAAGAACGAATTCATTATTTGTTGGAAAAGAAAATGCTGATCCAGCAAGTGTAATATATGATGGACTAGAAGAAGCCTTAAAAGAAAATGTAGATATTGTTTTAGTTGATACAGCAGGAAGATTGCAAAATAAAGTTAATCTAATGAATGAACTAGAAAAGATAAATAAAGTAATTGGAAAGCATATTCCTGATGCTCCGCACGAGACTTTATTAATAATAGATGCTACAACTGGTCAAAATGGAATAAGCCAAGCAACAAGTTTTAAAGAGATAACAAATATAACTGGTTTAGTATTAACTAAATTAGATGGAACAGCTAAAGGTGGTATAGTTCTTGCTATTAAAGAAGAAGTTAATTTACCAGTTAAATTTATCGGACTAGGTGAAGGTGTAGAAGACTTAAAACCATTTGATATAGAAGAATATATATATGGATTATTTAAGGATATGATTTAATGGAAGATATTATATACTACAGTGCTCTATATGATTATTATGGAAAACTATTAACAGAAACAAGACAAAACTATTTTGAAGAATATTATTTTAATAACCTTTCTTTACAAGAAATAGCAGATAATTATAAAGTATCAAAAAACGCTATAAGTAAAACAATAATAGAAGTAAATAATAAATTAGATTACTATGAAGAAAATTTAAATTTATATAAAAATAAAAAACAAATAAAAACAATCCTTAATAATAAGGATTATGAAAAAATAAATAAATATATATAAAAAGCAAAAATTATTTTTTGCTTTTTATCATTTTATTATGATTAAAATAACTAATAATATTTAAAGTAATTAAAGGAACAAATAATGCTACAGTACTAAAGATATTTAATATATTATCTTTAAAATCTAAGGCTAAAATAAATAAAATAAACCAAAGTAGAATAGCCATAAATTGAAACTTTAAATCTTTATATATAAAAGAAACAATTCCAAATATAGAAATAAAACAAAAAGTTAAGATAATTAAAGCCCACCAAGTACTTGTAAACATATTTTCAATTAATAATGCAAGATCTGCAGTTGTGTTAATAACACTTTCTTTATAAGATAATCTATCTAAATAATTAAAATAAAATAAAGCCCAAATACTTATAATACTTTCTATAGATGCTGTTACAAATAATAATTTACTTCTTTTTTTAAACATTGAAACCACTTCTCCTTAAATAATCTAGAGTATCATTTAAAACGACAGTAGAGCGAGATGCTATAGATTGATAAATGTTCTCTTTATACAAATCATTATATTTAAAATAAGTATAGGTTTTATTGTTAGAATAATCTAACCAAAGCCCTAGTATATTTTTAGGGTTGTTTTTGATAAAATCTTTAAACTTATCTTTATTTATAGTATTAAAAGATTTAATACTTACACTTTCAAATTTAATATTATTAAAATCATAGGTTTTATGATCAGACTTATTAAAAGCATAATCTAAGTTTGATAAATCTGTTGGTACAAAATGTTTTTTAAATTCTTGACTAAAATCTGAATCAAAACCTAGTTCTTCTATTATCTTTTTATCAAATGATTTATATCTGCTACTTCTTCCAAAAGAACTATCATCTAATGTAGCATTATAAATCATTTTTTTCTGCACTTCATTAAACTTATATTTATCTTTAAATAAAATATATATTGCAAGAGCAGTCGAACAAGTTTGAAAAAACAAAATATTTTTAGTGGATTTACTATCTGGATGATGATCAATACCACCAATTACTAAACTCGCATCATTAACTGATTGAGTTATATCATTATGATCTACTAAAAAGTATTTAAAATTTTTTATTTCATTGTCTTTTATTATGCAAGGATTATAATTAAACTCAGAAACTAGTTTATTTGCTTTTAAATTATTATAATCTGATTCCAAAATAGCATATTCAGCGTCAATGCCATTATCATTTAAGATTTCCTTCATTAATATTGAGGACAACATTGTATCTGGATCAGGCGTATTATGTCCAATAATTAATATATTTTTATGTTTTTTAAATTTATCTATGTTCATAACTATATTTTACCAAAAAAAAGTAAATAAAGCATTATAATTTCATTATATACATGTTATAATAAAATTAATTGAAAGGAAGAAGGAATGAAAAAATTAAGCAGTACAATTGATAAAGAATTTACTAGAGAAGATGCTTTAATTAAAATAAGTTCAAAAATACCATGTCCTCTTAGTGATATTAAACAAATATTTACTGAAGAAGAACTTGATCAAGTATTAAATTTATTTAGTGAAGGTTTAATATCACTTACATGGAATGAAGATGTACCACATCAAGAATATCAAGAGTTAGATTTTACTATATGTGGCGAATTAGAATTATTTAAAGCAAAAAACTTTGAAACAATACAAGGTTTCAAAGAAGTTCTAGAATATGGTGGATATAATTCTGAATTAGTTGATGATTTTTTAATCAGATCTAACTTATCACTAACTCCAGATAAGATCTTAACAATTGATAATTTTGAATACTTTTGTACAGTATTTCAAATTACAAAATAAAACCGAAAGGTTTTATTTTGTGGCTTACTTTTTTAAATAAGAAAAAGGGAACACAATGTTCAGTGTGTTCCCTTATGAGAAGGTATTAACTTACCTTCTCAATATTATTATATGAATAGTTTGAAAGATTATACATATTATTTCTTAAAATTAATATTAATTGCTCCAATACCGCCTTCAATATTTAATTTATTAATTCCTGTTCCATAAGTCGCATTGTTAACTTGTTTTTCCTTGTTTATAGAAATATTACCAATACCTTTTATAAGTTGAAGTTGATATAAATCTTCGTTATTTAAATGAAGATTAATCTCTCCAATACCACTTTTAATTTTACTGTTACCAGTTATATTAGAATTTATATTAATACTTCCAATACCTGCTTGTAAATTCAAATCGTTTAATATTGAATTATTAATATCTATTTGTCCGACACCGCCATCAATCTCAGCATTATTGAAGTCTGAATTCTTTATTCTAACGAGTCCGACACCTTGTTTTAAAATAAATTTATTAGTTAAAAGATTATTTATTTCTATTTTTCCAGCGCCACTATCTATAAATAATTCTTTTAATAAATAATCTTTAGGAATATATAAAATAATATTAAGATGATTGTTTTTTGAATAATGTGTTCTTCTCATCTCTCGAATAATTAACTCTCTCTCAGAGTTTTTAGAAGTAATAAATGGATTACTTAAACCATCTACTTCAACTTTAAATTCAATTCCTTCTTTAATAAGTAATTTAGCAGTAGATAATTTTATATTAATATTATCTACTTCATTATATGTTTCACTAAAATTATAAACTTTTAAATTATTATCAACAAATGATAATATAAATAATATACTACTAACTATACTAGTTATTAAAAGTGTAGCTAATCCTATCGCAATAATCTTAATACTTTTTTGAAAGTTATTCATTTTATTTCAAGACCTCCAAATAGACAAAAAGATTCAATATAGATAATTTTTTTATTATCTTTTTTATTGTCAATATTATTACTTACACCACCAAATATAGGTGTAGATTTTATCTGAACATTAATACCTTCAGGTATTAAAATTTTAATTCCTGCAAATATACTACTTGATTTAATAACTGTTTCATTTTCTAAATTAGCATTGTATAAATCAAGAACAATACTTCCGAAAACAGCATCAAGTACTGCATCTTTAATTTTTTGATTATTAAAATTAACTTTTTGTTCACTAAATGTTGCTACTATCATATTATCTTTACTCATATTATTAATCTTTTGGGGAATATGACTCTTAAAGATATTATTAAAAATCATATATATACCGATAGTTATAAAAATAAATGGTACTGTTAGAGTAGAGATAATGTTATAACTTATCATTCCTCTTGCATAAAGTAGTAATATTATTCCTATAGTAAGACCAATAAAATTACTAAATATGCTTTCCTTCCTATTAAATAAACCAATAAATGATGGAATAATAATTAGTAATGTCCACCAACCTTTAAAAAAAATATTTATATTGGTTATTTCAAATGAATTAGTACCTATAATTAAACCAATAATAATTAAGACAATTCCCCACATAACTCTGTGAATTTGATTCATAAAAACCTCTTTTCTGATTTTATTATATTCCAAAAAAACACTAATATCAATCAAAAGATAGACGTAATATTATTTGTTTGATAAGATGTTCTTAAGGAAATGACTATTAAATGAAAAAAATGACTAAAGAATATAAAATTGCATTCTTTCTAACATTCTTTATAGTGTTTATTATAGGTTTTATAATATTTAATAAATCAGCTAAAAATTATACAAAAATTTATAAAGAAGTTATAACAGAATTAGAAGTATTATATGGCGAAAATCGTGACTTTAAAATAATAAATATTATTGGTAAGGAAATAGATGAACGAGATTATAGACCAGAAAAATGTATAAAGGACGAAACGAGAAATTCAATATGGTTAGGTAAGTTCTATAAAGATGCAATATTACAAATAGAAGTAAAAAATAATGAAGTATCATCAGAACCAGTTATATTTGATGTTATGAACAACATATGTATGATCAAAAATGGATATGCTGATAGATTTGTAATTGGAATAGAAGCAGAACATCAACTTAAGGGAACTATAGTAAATGTATACGATCATGGTTCTGGTTTAGTCGTTAAGCCAGACACAACAGAAAAAATCAGTAAGAAAACAGAACAAATTTATGTACCTAGTAGAGTAAATGTTGATTATGAAGTAGGGATGAGGGTTATTGTTTACTATGATGGTGAAATAAATACTGAAGCAATACCATCTCGAATGAATGCTTTAGATGTTATTATAGAGAATAAAATAAATAGTAAAATAATAGAAGAACTATCATTAACAAAGAAAATAATTATTAAAGAAATAAGCAAAGAAAATATTATTGATACTATTACTGATAAAAAAGAAATTGATAAGATTATAAAATCAATGACTGACGCTGAAAAAATAACTGGTACAGCTACTACTGAAGGAAATGTATATGTTTTTGAAATGTATGGTGCTAATAATAAACTGATTAACAAAATTGAAATAACAAGTAATGGGGCTAAATTTCAACCAAAAGACGAGGGACGTTATTGGTTTAATAATTCAGAAATAATAAAAAAAATATTTGAATAAAATATAGATAATAAAAATTAATAAAGGATATGTTTTATTGGAACAATTAAATGATACCTATAAAAAATTATTTATACTCTAATAATATAATAGAAGGTGAATATAAATTTAATTTATATATTAAAATAACTGATTACTACCAAATGCCAATTTTGTAGTAATCAGTCATCTATACCAACTAATGAAAAAATTGATTTAGATAAGTTAGAATTAGTTTTAATAGAATTAAAAGAAAAAAACATACTAAACAGAATTTCTATAACTGGTGGAGAACAAATAAATCATGAAGAAAGTTAGTTTTTACTAACTCTTTTTTTCAAAAGACTTAAAAAATATTAAACATATAAAAAAGCCCTAAATAAGGCTTTGTTTTCTTAATGGTGGAGAATACAGGACTCGAACCTGCGACCCTCTGCGTGCAAGGCAGATGCTCTAGCCAACTGAGCTAATTCCCCATAGGAACAACATTATATTAGCATAGAGCATAATTAAAATCAATACTTTTCATCACCATTTTTATTATTTCGTGAAATAATTGTAGAGTCGGGGAGTAAACTAGAAGCTTTCAATAAACTGTTAGCGCCATATTTATCTTTTATTAAATCAATAGTACTGTTGGCTCTATCTCTATTAATTGCTTCTTCTACTGGTTCAAATAAATTAAGTTGAGTTCCTATGTCATCTATTAACCCAGATAATGAGATAGATATTTTACGAATAGGATGATAGTCATAGTACTTATCAAACATATTCATACATACTGTTAGTATTTCATTTGAATCTTTTGTATATTTATCTATTTTTATAGTATGACTAAAACCTCCACCTATGGTTCTAGAATAATTAACACCAAATCCGATTACACTAGTGCTTTTTTTCATATTCCTTAATCTTCTTGTTAAAAGATCAACCATTTCTCTAATAATAATAGTTATATTATTTTCATCATAATCTTTATATAAAACTTGTGAGTGGCTTATTGATCTGTCTTTAGGAGGACTATTTAAATCTGATATCTTATCTAAATATATTCCATTCGCGTGATACCATAGTTCTTCACCTAAAATACCAAATTTATCTTTTAGAGTAAAACGACTAACCCTGGCTATATCACCAACTTTATAAAGTTTTAAATTATTAAGTTTTAATTCCATTCTTGGACCAATTCCCCACATTTTAGATAGAGGTTCTATATCCCATAGTTTAGTAGGAACATCATCATATGACCAACTGCTAATATTATCTGGAGAGTTTTTACTTTCTATATCCATACAAATTTTAGCAAGTAGTATATTTGGTCCGATACCCGCAGCAGCAGTAAGCCCAGTTTTTTCTTTTATTCTATTTAAAATATCTTTAGCTAATTCAAAAGCACTTTTTTGATATAAAGATAAATAACTAGTTACATCTAAAAACACTTCATCAATAGAGTAGATATGCATATCTTCTTTAGAAATGAATTCTTCATACACACTTATTACTTCTTTACTTTTTTTTCTATATAATCCCATTCGAGGAGGTACTTTTATTATTTTTATATTCTTCGGTAAATTATAAACTCTAGTTCTTCCTTTTACTCCGAGAGTCTTTAAATAGGGTGTGATTGCTAAGGTTATAGATCCTTTTCTTTCTGGATCACATACAACAAGTGGAGTAGTATAAGGATCTATTCCTCTCTCTACACATTCACAAGAGGCAAAAAAACTTTTTAAATCAATCGCGATAATGTTTCTTTTAACATATAAATCATTCATATTAATTCACCTAATTTAATTATAGAACAAATGTACTGTATAATCAAGATAAATTTATTATGTTATAATCTTTATTAAGAGGTGAATTGAATATGTATGCAGAAGTATTAGTTGAATATGGATTGAAATCTTTAGATCGAACATTTACATATTTAATACCTAAAAACTTATTAGAAAAAATTAAAGTAGGAATGAAAGTAGTCGTACCATTTGGCTCGATTAATATTAATGGTTTTGTTATTAATATTACTAATAAGACTGAAACAGAAAATCTAAAAGAAATAGTATCTATAACTAATGAAGAATTTATTTTAAATAAAGAATTATTAGATCTAGGACTATATTTAAAAGAATTAACGTTATGCCCATTAATAACTGCATATAATACAATGTTTCCTAGTAGTATGAAAGTTAAAACTATAAAGACTAATTATAATTTATATGATATATATTTAGAAATTGATAGTAAAGAAAAAGCATTATTATTTGTTGAAACAAATAAAAGAGCAATAAAAAAAGTTGAACTTATAAACAGATTATTATCAGAAGAAGAAATACTTAAAAATGAATATAATTCTACAGTAGTAAATCCTTTAATAGAAGATAGAATATTAAAGATACGTAAGGAAACTAAATATAGAATTAATAAAGGATTAATAATTGAAAATAAACCTAAGCTTACTATTGATCAGGAAAATGCAGTAAATCAAGTTAAATTAAATAAAGCAGAAACATACTTAATACATGGAATAACTGGTTCAGGAAAAACGGAAGTATATATGTCTTTAATAGAGGAAGTATTAAAGAATAATAAAACTGCTATTATGCTAGTTCCAGAAATATCCTTAACAACTCAAATAGTAAGTCGTTTTTATACTAGATTTGGCTCTGAAGTAGCAATCTTTCATAGTGGTTTATCTGATGGTGAAAGACACGATGAGTATAAGAAAATATTAGCAGGAGAAGTAAAAGTAGTAGTTGGAACAAGAAGTGCAGTATTTGTACCTTTAGAAAATATTGGAATAATAGTAATAGATGAAGAACACAGTACTAATTATAAACAAGAAAACAATCCTCGTTATAACGCTATAGACATTGCTAAAAAGAGAAGTATTACTCATAATGCACCTCTAGTACTAGGATCAGCAACACCAACTTTAGAGAGTTATGCTAGAGCACAAAAAGACGTGTATAAACTTATTGTATTAGATAAAAGAATAGGAAAAGCAGTATTACCTAAAATAAAACTTATAGATATGGCTCCTGAATTTAGAAAAAGAAATATGATAATAAGTGATGATTTAGACAAAGCAATAAAAGAAAGATTAGAAAATAATGAACAAACAATGTTATTTTTAAATAGGAGAGGATTTACAACAATAGTATCTTGTAAAAATTGTGGTCATACCTTTAAATGTCCTCATTGTGAAATAACTTTAACCTATCATAAGACATCAAATAACTTAAGATGTCACTACTGTGGTTTTACTTTAATTAATCCTGAAAATTGTACAGAATGTAAAGAACCAGCATTAACTTCATATGGACTAGGAACAGAAAAATTAGAAGCAGAAGTAAAAGAGAAATATCCATTAGCAAGAGTAATTAGAATGGATGCTGATACTACAACTAGGAAAGGATCACATGAAGCAATAATTCAAAAAATAGAGAATGAAGAAGTAGATATAATACTAGGAACTCAAATGATATCTAAAGGATTAGATTTCCCTAAAGTAACCTTAGTAGGTGTAATAAATGCTGATGAATCATTAAATATACCTGACTTTAGAAGTGGAGAATACACTTTTAGTTTATTATCTCAAGTAGCAGGAAGAGCAGGTAGAAGTTCTATTCCTGGAGAAGTTATAATCCAAACATTTAATCCTGAAGATAAAACATTAGACTTTGTTAAAAATAGTAACTATATGAATCTTTATAACTACGAAATGGAAATAAGAAGAATGTTGAAATATCCTCCATACTTTTACTTAACATCAATTAAAATAGTTTCAAAAGATTATTCAGAAGCATCAAAAGAAGCAACTAAGACTGCTAACTACTTAAAAAGAACTTTAAATAATGTTACAATCTTAGGACCAACAACAGCTGCAATGTTTAAAATAAATAATGTTTATAGATTTCAAATAGTTTTAAAATATAAAAATGTTAACTATATAAAAGAGTCAATTAAATATTTAGACAACATATATAGTAGTCATAAAAAAGTATCTATAGAAATAGATATAAACCCAGTTAGAATCTAGATAAACCTTACATAATTGTAAGGTTTTATTATCGATTTTTAAACAAATAATAAAAAAACGTGAAAATATTCTAATTTTAACTCTCTAAAACGTGAAAACAATTTTATTTTAGCAGAATTTGATATACTCGGTATTTTGAATAAAAGACGATTAAAATTGCAAATTAATATGTTAACTTTAATGTCCGACAAAATCCGACAAGAATATCATAAAAAATTAAATGAAAAAATGATATAGTTAATTTATAAAATAAACATAAAAGAAGAGGATGATGAATAATGCATACAAAAATTAAGACTACATTAAAAAAGAAAAGAGTTACATATTTATTTTTAGTTGCTCTTTTAATTTTGTTAACAGTAGCATTAAATTTAACCTTCAGTGCTTTTACAAATAAAAAAGAAAATGTAATCGCAAATATAAAAGTAAAAGATATGAGTTACAACATAAAAATAAATGGTGTAGATGATACTAAAATGACTGCAAACGCAAATAAAACAACTACTGGGAATGTATCAATAACATCATTAAATTCAATAGATTCAAAATATGAATTAATATATAAAGTTTGTGCTACTTCAACTTGTACAAGTTTTATAAATAAACCTGCAGGACTAACTGTTGAATATTCATCTAGAACGGTAGATCCAGTAAATGGTTCAATAATAAAAAGTGGACTAAAACAAATAAGAATAATAGTTACAAATACAAGTGCAACTACATATTATATTCAATTAGGAATAAATGCTGGATATATCCATAATACCCTA
>CAYYOP010000019.1:0-12554 GCA_964473435.1 uncultured Muribaculaceae bacterium
TATTTAATTCTGTTATCAAACTATTATTGCTGCTTAAATAATAATCAGCAGCACTCTTTATCTTATCGGTATATTCTGTATAAGATTTGCTTTCTGATTTATCAAATATTTTATTGAAATTCAATGCAGTCAAAGTAAAAATTATAGTTAAAATCGTTAGAGATATTATAATTTCAATAAGAGTAAAGCCGTTTTTATTTCTCATTTTATCTACCTACCATACATAGTATAATGTTTTTTTATATTAAAATCAATTGTTAAACGCAAATTTAAGTTGCTTTAAATGGATTTGTTGCTGATCCGTCACCAGTTGTTTTAACAAACTTTATAAATAAGTTCGTACTAAGAATCGTAAGTATTTAAAGATATCACTACTAAATTAGCCGTAGTTGTTTTATTCGAATTAAATGCTAATATGGTTTTAGATGCACCATCAATGGTAATAAGCCATATCTTTAACTCTTATATTAGCAGCAGTAGTTTCTTTTTTACTAGTAAAAGCACTAAAAGTTAAATTTATTGCAATTGTAAAAAGAAATAAATAATTTAGTAACTAATATATACTTTATTGTTTATTAATTTAATAGTTTTTTCTTTCGTGACATCATCTCACTTTTTTATCGTAGAGGTAATTTATAGCATTTTTTTTATTATTAATACTAGTTTGACTTTTTTTACTATAAATATTCTTCTAGTTTAATTGTCTATCTTTTTATGGTATTATATCTTTAGGGTAAGTGATATAAATGGATAAATTAATCTTTAAAATAACTACAAATCTTTTAACTGTTTCTATCTTAAAAAAAGACACTGCAAAAGAAAATTTAAATAACACCAATATAATAGATACTAAAGAACTAGTTTTTAGTAAAGATTATATATTAGAGAACTTAGAACTTGTATCATCTTTTTTAAATGTTGTAATAATAAAAAGAGAAGTAAAAAAAGTCTTAATAAAAGATTATAGTATTATTTCTTTAATTATAAAAATTATTAATACAATTCCATCTATTGAAGAATTATATTTAAAACCAGATAAAACTATTAATTATAAAATATTTATGGAACTTTTAGAAAATAAATATTTAAAAACATTAGATGTTTATGATATGCCTGCTTATTTATTAGAACGTCTAGACTTAAACAAAAACCTTAAAGTAAATACACGAACAGAATTGTTTTTTATCAGTAATTTTATGAATAAAAATGATTTGTTTACTTACAGTAACATTTATTATAAAAAGAATATTCATATTAATGAATTATTTAATAAAGAAGATATAGATGATTTTGATACTTTCATTAATATAAATCATCATTTAAAAACAATTAATATAAGTAAATTCTCAAGTTCGGTTTTAAATTATGTTGTTCAGTTAATTATCGAAAATAATAAATCCAATATTAAAATAATAATTTCAGAGGTAGGCAATAATTTAGATGATATTTATCAAACCATTACAGAATTTAAAAATTCACATGATAAATATTTCAAAGAAAACTCTATTAATTTTAAAATTAATTATAGTTTAGATTTTAAAAGAAAAAATCTTTTTAAACAATTAAATTTAAATTTTTTAAAGATTAGTTTTTTATCAGTCATTGTTTTAATATTAGTTTTAATGGGACTTAATTATTATAAAAATTATGCTCAAGCAAGAGATATTAAAAACATTGAAGATGAACTACAAAGTATAATAAATCAAATAGACCGAGAATATGATTTTGATAATCAAGATGATGATATTGAGATCATTGGTCCGGATAGTGGCATTACAGTACCTACTACAACTAAAAGTAATTATGTAAGTTCTTATTATAAAAATTATGATCGTGTATTTGATACATTATTAAAAATAAACAGTGACACTAAGGGTTGGATAACTCTTAATAATACAAGAATAGATTATCCAGTAGTTCAAGCAGCAGATAATGATTTTTATTTAAAAAGAGATTATAATGGCTATAAGAACTCTATGGGGTGGATCTTTATGGATTACCGTAATAATATAGATGTTTTAAATCAAAACACTATAATATATGGTCATAATATTACTGATGGAATAATGTTTGGAACCTTAAGATATGCTATGAATAGTTCATGGTATACTAAAACAGTAAATCAAGTAATTACTTTCAATACTTTAAACAGCGCTATGCAATGGCAGATTATATCTATATATAGAATTCCAAATACTACAGATTATTTGACAAATTCTTTTTATAGTAAAAAAGACTATCAAACCTTTTTAGATTTAATAGTCGGAAGAAGCATTTATAATTTTAATCAAGAAATTACTACTGATGATAAAATACTAACTTTATCTACTTGTCAAAATCGAGGACAAGAAAGATTAGTTGTTCATGCGAAGTTAATTTCATAAAAAAAAGTAACAATTGTTACTTTTTACTTTGATTTGATTTTATTACTTCAAGAAGCGCTTTCATTTGACGATATTGTTCTAATGTAAACATTTCATCTTCTTTTTGCTTTTCAATTATAACATATTCTATTTTCGGATTTGGTTGTTTTAATTCTTCAAAAGTATTTGGAATAACAGGTTCTCTATAAAATGTGTCACTATTCATACTAATCTCTTCGGATTTTTCTTTTGGTGATAATGTTTTAATTGTTTTATATAAAACTAAACCAATAATCCATGATACAAATATTATTATACTAAGTTCTAAAAGCATCATTAAGACACTATTAGTATAAATACTTATTTTATTTGATAGATCTGCTCCACTGCTAGCAATTTGATCTAATATTAAAAAGAATAAGAATCCATTAGTAATTAATACAAAAGAATTTATTCTTTTAATAATCTTACTCATCTTTTTACTAAAGATACTTATTAATAATATTATAATACTAATAAGTAAGATCAAAATGTATTCTAATATAGTTGGAAAATAAATAATTGCCACTACATTTTTTGCTATAGTATCAAATATTTTCAATAATGAATCTATATAAGAATTCATAAAGAAAATTATTAAAACTACTGATATTACTGCATATATTATTTTAGTTTTTTTATCTTTTTTTGATATAAATAATATATCAATAATCATTAATAATACTCCTAATAATAGAATTAAAAAAAGAGGTGAATCAACAACAAGATTAAAAACTGTTTTAATCTTATCTAATAGAGAATACTCTATCATATGAATCACCTCTTACCCTTTTTATCCTTTTTTTAAACTAACTCACAAATATAGATTGTTTGAGTTGTTTTATCCCCTTTAGTACACGTAATCAACGTTAAAGTAGTAATATTTTTATTTCTTCTAATAGCAACATCACCATCTTTTATGTCGGTATAAATATTTTTTATTTTATATTTATATTCAATCCCACCATATGTTACTGTAATCTCATCTTCTAATTCTAATTTATATAAATCTTTAAAGAAAGATACAGAACTACTTCCAGAGTGTCCAGCGATTATAAAGTTTCCTTTATCAATATCTGGATAACTAGAAGGTTTAATTACTTGTATATTGCGATTTACATTATTATATTTATTATTAATATCTGTAAATCCTTTTTTTAAATCAATTTTTGGAATTGTTAAATATCCTACATAATATTTTGAATAATCAATAACTGGCGCAGTGACTACTGGAGTTTGCACATCAGGTACTGATGAATCACTTTCTTCTTCTATAGGAAGTTCTTCACCTTCTGCTATTTCATCTGGTAAATCTTCAATTTCAACTAATTGATCATAATATAATTCATTCATCTCATCAAACACTTCAAACTTTTTCTGTTCTAAATATGTACTTGATAATAAACAAATTCCAATAAATAGTACTAATACCCCTATTGTTACTTTTATTTTTCTTTTAGATACTAAATTGTCCATTTTTCATTAATATATAGGCACCACCTAGTAAGGTCATTCCTCCAGCCGTATAAGTTAACATACTTGTTAATCCCGTTTTAGGCACGGTAATTATTTCTTCTTCTAGTTCTGGTTCATTGTAAATGATTATTCCATTAGCAAGTTCATATATACCTTCGTTGTTCTTAACCATTAGTGTTCCATCTTCTAGAACTCTGAAATAAGTTACTGTTGAATTTAATTTATATCCTTCTGGAGCAGATGTTTCTTCTACTGAGTAATAACCTGTTCCTAAAGACACGTTGTGACTTGTATTATTAGTTGTCCAAGTGGTAACTATTTCTCCTTTTTCATTCTTTAATACTAACGTTGCACCAGTTAAATATGCATTCGTACTTTTATCAAGTTTACTTATATTAACTGAATCATTAGTTTCATTTACTACTTTAAGATATTCTACTGAAGTATATTTTCCAGTTATATCTTTAACAGATACATTTCCATATCTATCAACTTTAAAATATATTGTATTTGTATTAAGTTTATATCCTTCTGGAGCATATTTTTCAATTAATGAATATTCTCCTTCAGCTAAACCTATATATTTAGGTATGCTTTCACTTACCCAAGAAATTACTTCTCTACCATTTATATCTTTAATAATTAATGTTGCACCTGCTACTTCTTGAGTTCCAGTTACATCAGTTTTACTAATTCTAACTAATTTTGAAGTTGGTAGCGTTGGTTGTTGTTCTCTTACATTAACCACTGTATATGAATATGCTCTATCATTACTATCAATATAGACTAATCCTTTTTCTGCTGTTTGATATCCATCTGGAGTATATGATTCTACAATCGTATAATATCCAGTTGGAAGACCAGTAAATTGTCTTGCTGTATTAGTAGTTATCCATGAACTATATACTTGATTTGAATAACATGAACTATATAAACAGTTTCCATAATATAAAGATAACCCTGCTCCACTTAAAGCATAACCATATTGGTCAACTTTTGATATAACTAATGAATTTTTAGTTATTGGTTTAGTTGTTGTTGCTTTTGTTGTAGTTGTCGTTGTTGTTTCATCATAAGTTATTCTTAACATTTTAGTTTTAGATACATTTTTATGGTTTGTATATATTTCATCATAAATAACTCTTTGGTAAGCTGAACTGTAAAAATAATCATAAACAGATTTTGTTGCATATTTAGCATCAAGATCTACCGAAAATGTTAATCCATCTTTTACAGAATTAATAGGTATTCTTACTTGAAATGTTCCATTTCCTTTAGAATTAACTGTGCTATTAATAATAGATGAACCACTAGGTACATCATTTAATTTAAGACCTGTTACTGATGATAAATTATTTGAAGTAACTGTAATCTTATCAGATACATAATATCCATTTGATCTAGTAAATTTTGGATTAGCAGTTGAAAAATTTATTGTTCCTTTTACTTCTTTATAACTTTTAGCACCCTCTACTAATTTATAGATTGATGCACACGTAGTATCTTTACTACGATTATTTGTACAATAATTTTTAAACTTTGCATCTAAGTTAGATCCACCATGTACAATATCGTGATACCACCATACAGCCATTTGTTGGATGTAGAAATTTTTATTTACATCTTTAGTACTTGGTTTGTTTTCTAATATATAAACAAAGCCTTTATCTACTTCTCCACCTAACTTAATAGTTAGTCCTGTTGGAAATTTTAAATTTGCTACTTCACAAAATAATTGATGACTATTATTTTCAGTAGTCTTATACCAAGCTTGATATCCATCAACATATTGTGTGATACTTTGTGCTCTTCCTGCTTTTAATGTTTTTGGTGCAGCAGCTTCTGTTTGAAGCGCAAAACCGAATAAACAAAAGAAAGCAGTGATCAGCCATAATACTTTCTTTTTCATTCTCAAAACCCTCTTCCTTTTTGAACGCTTATATTCTAGCATATGACCTCAAAAAAAGCAAGATTAACTTGCTTTTCTGTAAATTTTGTGATTTTCTAATTGGATGTTGTTTGCAGCGAATAATTCACTTACACTTACAACCTTATATCCATCAGCATAAAGTATTGGTAAAAGAACTTTAATCGCTTCAATAGTAGTAGGATATAAATCATGAAACAATACTATGTCTCCCTCTTTAATATCAGATAAGACTGTAGCTACTATTTTTTCAGTGTTTCTAGATTCCCAGTCTCTAGAATCAACACTCCATAATATTATTGGATTAAGAATACATTCTACTAACTTGTCATTTATCGATCCATATGGTGGTCTTAATAGAGGCATTGTAGAATTGGTTATATTATTATATAGTTCTTCGTTTTGATTTATTTTATCATTAGCTTTTGAACAATCAAACTTAGTTAATCTAGAATGATCAATAGTATGATTGGCTAATTCAAAACCTCGGTTATACATATCAAGCACTACACTATTTCTTATTTTAACATTATATCCAACTAAGAAAAATGTAGAATTAGCATTAAATTCATCTAGTACATCTAATAATTCTAAAGTTAAATTACTAGGACCATCATCAAAAGTGAACGCTATTAATTTTTTATCTTCTATATTATCATTAGGAATTATAGGTGCTACTAACTCCTCATCTTCTCTTTCAATTAAATCCATTAATTTATATTTTTTATCTAACTTATATGGAAATTTCAAACTATCTTTTATTTCCCAGTAATTTATAGTAATTAAAGATATAGTATTTTCTTCATCATAATTAGATAAGTATATTTCTAATTCATTATCTTTAAATAAATAACTTTTTTTACCATATTCATAATCATTCATTGTCATACTTAATTTATATGTTTCAATTGACAATTCTACTTTATCTTTAAGTAAGTTTTCATCATCAATTAAATTATTTATTTCAACTGTATTATTATTGCTATCAAAAATAATACTATCATAATCTATTAAAAGTTCTTCTTTATATAATTTAAAAACTATATTTATATAATCACCTAAATAATTAACAATATATTTAACTTGATCAGTTTTTGAAGTATCGACATTTTTCAAATATTTTTCTATATGAATATCTTTATCATTTTCAAAATATGGATAACTCAAATAAGTATTATCAATTCTTCTATATCTATCCTCATAAAGTTTATTCAAGTCTTTAAAGTATAAAAATAAATTTATTGTAAGAAGACAAAAAACAATAACAGCTATAAAAATCAAATATACAATAAAACTATTTCTTTTTTTCATTTAGTACTACTCCTATTTATATTATACATCTTTTAATAAATTTAAACAAAAAAAATGGGCGAATTATTTGAATTTTATTATTTTATTACACATTTTAACTATGGTCAAAGCAAATCATATAAAAAACATTAATATATTATTGCACTTGATATATAAATATGATATTATTAAGAAGCAATGGATCTTTAGCTCAGTTGGTTAGAGCATCCGGCTCATAACCGGGCGGTCGTAGGTTCGAGTCCTACAAGATCCACCATTTTTTTTGCAGGTATGGCGGAACTGGCAGACGCGCTAGACTTAGGATCTAGTGGAGCAATCCATGCAGGTTCAATTCCTGTTACCTGCACCAAGAAGAAATCAAGGCTTTATATTTAAAGCTTTTTTTATATTGTTTTTTTCAAGTACTTATTAGGTACTATTCTGATTCATGGTTTCAAAGTAATTAAATTCGGTATATAATTATATTGAGGTGCTAATATGCTTAATCAAGACTTACAAAGAAAATTAAATGAAATAAAAGAATTTGTGATGAGAAAACACGGTAAACAAAAAAGAATTCAAGGAACACCATATTATTTACACCCTTTTGCAGTTGCGGATATGTTAAAAAATAAAGGATATGATTTAGATTACCAAATTGTTGGCTTATTCCACGATTTACTTGAAGATACTGAAACAACTTATGAAGAATTACTAGAATTATCAAACGTTAAAATAATTGACGTAGTTAAACTATTAACAAAAGAAGAAAATTATCAAATGGAAGATTATATAAATAAAATAAAACAAAATGAAATTGCTAAAATTGTAAAACTTGCAGACAGAGTTCATAATTTATCTGAAGCACATTTCGCTTCTAATAAGTGGATAAATAAATATATTATAGAAACAAAACAATGGTATTTAAAAATGTCAGAAGATACACTTTTTGAAGAAGATCTTATAAAAACATTAGAGAAACTAGAAAAGTATATAGCAGATAATTCCATAGTAAACTAATTTAAATATATTTAATAAAGTTGTTCTAAATTGTCAATAAAAAATATCGATTAGTAATCGTTATTTTTTTATTAGTTAATAGTATAAATATCGTATTCTGATAAATTACGAGTTGTTGAGGTTAAATTGCTTTTATATACTATTTTCAACGACATTTTACACCTTCACTTTCCTCAGAAAACGGTACATTATCCCTATCTTTATCATTTGCCAATTCAGTTGGATTAAGTTCTATACATAATTTGTTAAGTCGATTGTTCCTATAGTACAGGATTAATATTTCTTTTATTATATAAAGTCAAACAGTTATATTTGTCATAAGTTATTCAAATAAAATATAATATATGATATATTACATTTAGGTGATTAATATGTGGGGAGCAATAATTGGTGATTTAGCTGGTTCAATTTATGAATATAACCAAAGAAAAGAAGTTACAAGTATAACTAATGTTAAAGAATTGATAACAAACGATAGTTTTTATAGTGACGATACAATATTAACTGTTGCTATTATAGATGCAATACTAAATGACAACCAATTCGAAAAATATATAAAACTATATACTAATCAATTCTTAGATTATAGACCTAATACTTCGCCATATTTTAAAACAGCATTTTCTCCAAACTTTATTAGATGGGTTAAAAGTAATGAAATTGGTCATAGTATTGGTAATGGTGCAATGATGAGAATTTCTCCTATTGGCTATTTATATAATAATGAACAAGATATTATAGACTATGCTAAACTCGCTACTATTCCTTCACATAATACTGATGAAGCAATTAACAGCGCTACTTTAGTCGCGCAAATAATATTCTTAGCTAGAAATGGCTTTAACAAAGAAGATATTATAAAAAAATTGAGTTTAACAATTGAAAAAGTACCTTTTGAAAAGTTTAATACTACTTGTGGTAAAACAATAGGAAATTGTTTATATGCTGTTTTTACTTCTAATAATTTTGAAGAAAGTATTAGAAGTATACTATCTTTTGGTGGAGATACAGATACTAACGCTTGCATAGTTGGATCAATGGCAGAAGCATTATACTCTATAGATCAAACTTTAATTGATAAAGCAAAAACTAAGTTACCTATTCAGTTTATAAATAAAGTAGAACAAGCATATAACTTAAATAAAAATTTTAATATAAGTAAGTAGAAATAATCTTTAAAAGTACAAGTTGCTTATATATACTTTGTATGTTACAATTGCTTAGCTCGTCAAAGTTATCGTCCTTTTTATAAAGGAATGTTTACTTATTGGGTATTAATTATATAAATACTACTATAATAAGTAATACTTTAGATGAATAACTTTATTCATTACATAATTAATCAAAAGAGATAGAGTTTTTACTATCTCTTTTAAATGTTAAAAACAAAATAGAAAGAAGGAATAAAATGACATTTAAAGAATTAGGACTTAATAATAGTCTATTAAAAGCAATAAATGAAAGTGGTTATGAAAATCCAACACCAATTCAAGAACAATCAATACCACATATTTTAAACAAAAAAGATGTCTTAGGATGCGCTCAAACCGGAACAGGTAAAACTGCTGCTTTCGCTATACCATGCTTACAATTACTTTTAGATCAAAAAAGCAATGATGAAAAAAAACAAATAAAGACATTAGTTATAACTCCAACTAGAGAACTAGCAATTCAAATAAGAGACAACTTTAGAAAGTATGGAAAATACACATCATTAAAAACTAGCGTGGTTTTAGGAGGAGTAAATCAAAGATCTCAAATTAATGTATTAAAACAAGGTGTTGATATTCTAATAGCGACTCCAGGAAGATTACTTGATTTAATCAATCAAAAACACATTAATACTAGTTTCATTGAAACTGTTGTTTTAGATGAAGCTGATACTATGTTAGATATGGGTTTTATTACAGATGTTAAAAAAATAATATCTAAGCTACCATCTAAACATCAAACTTTATTATATTCTGCAACAATGCCTGCTGAAATAAAAAAATTAGCAGTAGCTTTATTAAAAGATCATATAACAATTAAAATTAATTCTGTATCAGCTGCAGCACCAACTGTTGAGCAAGTATTATATTATGTTGAGAAGAAAAATAAAGTAAATTTATTATTTGATATTTTTAAAAAACAAGAAATTAAATCACTATTAATATTTACCAGAACAAAGATAGGTGCTAATAAATTATCGGATGCTTTAAATAAATTTAAAATATCTAATGAAGTTATTCATGGTGATAAAGTACAAAGAGCAAGAGTTGCAGCTTTAAAAAAATTTAAAACTGGAAAATGCAATATTTTAATAGCAACAGATGTAGCTGCACACGGTATAGATATTAAAGATTTATCTCATGTTCTTAATTATGACTTACCAGATCAAGCAGAAACTTATATTCATAGAATTGGAAGAACCGGTAGAGCTGGTTCAAGCGGTATTGCAATTTCATTCTGTGATAAAAGTCAAATAAAGAATTTAAAAAGTATTCAGACTTTAATCAAACAAGATATACCAGTTATTGAAGACCACGAATATCATATTGATATTAAGGTTAGTAATAATAGTAAAAGACCTAATAATAAATTTAGAAATAGGAACTTTAATTCTGAAAAGAAAAATTCTAATAATAATCGTTCAAATAAAAACTTTAGAAGTAAAAATAACAATAGCAAATCTAATAGTTTTAAAAATAATAAAAGGAATAAATAATTCCTTTTTTTTTGATAAAAAAAACAAGATAATTACTTATCTTGCATTTGATATAATAAATCAATTTTAAACATATCTTTAGAAGCATTTGCCTTACTAATCATAACACCTTTATATGTTGCTAGTTCAGCCATATGACCTTCTAATAAGATTTCTGTTGGTGTAATTGTATCAAGCATAACTACATTTTCTTTTTTATATACAATATACTTTAAAGTTACATCACCATGAACTTGACTAAACATATGATCACTTGGTAATTTTAACTCATAAGTATCTGTATTATCTTTCTTATTACTTGAAATTTTTTCTCCAACAAACTTTCCACTTCTCAATGCTGGATAATAATCAAAGTTTAATTTCTTAAAAGCAAGCATATTATATTTCTTTAATGCTCTTTCTAATTTCTTAAACTCATTCTCATTAATATAATCTAAAAGAAACCCTTTCATATTATAACCCCCTATATCCCTAAATATATGCATATTATAGCATATTTAGAGTGTTTTGTCAACTTCGACCCATATATAGCCTAATTATAGTATAGGCTTATTGGACTCATAATATAACAAACAATGAAATAAAAGTCAAGAAACAAAAAAAATGGATTGTGTATAATGGTTTTGGGATTAAGGTACAAAAAAGGAAAACCTTCTGGTAAAATGTAATTGTTAAAGAACATTTAAGGAGGTTTCCCGGGACTTTATCACTTTCAAAACTACAAAAATCCACAAACCATTATAGAATGGTTCTTTTTTTGTCAAATTTGTTTTTTAATCAAATTTTCCTGCAGGAATTATACATTTACCATCTCCTTTTATTTCACCAGAAACATATTCCTCACCTATTAAAGGACAAGTTGTTTTTGTAACAGCATCTTTAAAATAACCACCATAATAACTAACTAAACTAATTACAAGTAGTGACGCTATTAATATAATAAAAATAAATTTAGTAGGTGTTAGATCTCTTTTCATACGTTTCTCCTACTATGATTTTATAATATAATAACTATAAAATATGTTTAATAATGTCAGAGACTTTATTTTTATTACTTTTTCTGGTAAAATAACTTAATGGCGGTGAGAAATGTGAAGTTACCAGATATTAATATACTAGATGAGTTTGATAAAATATTACGTACTAAATCAGAGGAAGTAAAATTCCCTTTAAATAAAGAAGATTTAAAAATAATTAATGATGCTTTAGATTATTTAGAAATGAGTCAAATGGATGAATATCGTGAAAAGTATGATTTAAGAGCAGGAATGGGTTTATCTTTTATTCAATTAGGAATTCCTAAAAAGATATTTGTTATATCTGAAGAAGTAGAAGAAAATAAATTCAATAGATATGTTGTTATAAATCCTAGAGTTAAAAGCAAAAGTGAAGAATTAATTTTTGTTGGTGAGGGTGAAGGATGTTTAAGTATAAATAGAGAAATTGATGGTATTGTTCCTAGAAATGCAAGAATCACAGTTGAAGCATACGATGAACATGGCGATTTATTCGAATTAAGAGTTAGAGAAGATATGTCAATTGCTTTCCAACATGAACTAGATCATTTAGATGGTATATTATTTATAGATCATATAGATAAAAATAACCCATATAAAAATAGGAATAATATGAGAGAAATATAAAAGAAAGATTCAAAAATCTTTCTTTTTTATATTTTATAATCATCTTCTAAGGAGAATTCAACATTTTCATTAATCCATTCTTTACGAGG
>CAYYOP010000020.1:0-12547 GCA_964473435.1 uncultured Muribaculaceae bacterium
CATAAGGGCCTTTTTTTAAACTTCTTGCCATTTTCTAATCCTCCTATTTCTTTTTCTTACGGCTAACAATTAATTTGCTAGACGCTTTTTTTCTATTACGAGTTTTTAATCCTAAAGTTGGTTTACCCCAAGGTGTAACTGGCGCTTTCATTCCGATACCAGTTCTTCCTTCTCCACCACCGTGTGGATGATCGTTAGGATTCATTGCAGAACCACGAACTGTTGGTCTGATACCTTTATGACGATTACGTCCTGCTTTACCAATTCTCACTAATTCATGTTCTTCGTTTCCTACTTCACCAATAGTTGCCATACAAGTTCCAAGAACTTTTCTAGTTTCTCCTGATTGTAGTCTTAAAACAACATATTTCTCTTCACGTGCTAAAATTTGTGCACTTGAACCAGCACTTCTTGCTAATTCTCCACCCTTACCAGGTTTTAATTCAATGTTATGAACAATTGTTCCTACTGGAATGTTTTTTAATAACATTGCATTTCCTACTTTAATATCACAAACTTCACCAGACTCAATAATCATACCTACTTTTAAATCTTTCGGTGCTAAGATATATCTCTTTTCACCATCTAAGTAATGTAATAAAGCAATGTTAGCACTTCTATTTGGATCATATTCGATTGTAGCAACCTTTGCAGTAATGCCAGGTTTATTTCTTTTGAAATCAATTAGACGATATTGTCTTTTTGCTCCACCACCGATATGCCATACAGTAGTTCTACCTTGATTGTTTCTTCCACCACTTTTATTTTGTTTAACTAATAATGATTTTTCCGGTTTTGTAGCCGTTAACTCTTCATTAGTTAAAGTACTCATATTTCTACGACCTGGTGTCGTTGGTTTATATTTTCTAATTCCCATCAGTAATCACCTACATTTCTATTGACTGTCCATCAGCTAGTGTGATGAAAGCCTTTTTATATGTTTTGGTTTGTCCTGTGTATTTTCCAACTCTCTTATTTTTTGGTTTGGTAATAAGAGTGTTTACACTTTTGACTTTTACACCAAATGCTTCTTCAACAGCGATTTTAATTTGAGTTTTATTTGCTCGCTTATCTACTTTAAATACATAGGTGTTTTTTTCTTCAGCTAAATTTGAAGACTTTTCAGTAATAACTGGTGAATATATAATATCTAATTTCATTAATTAAAAGCCTCCTCAATATAATTTAGCGCTGCTTCTTCAAAAACAACTTTATCAGCATGTGTTAAATCTAAAACATTTAATTCAGTTGCCATAATAACAGCAGCATTTCTTAAGTTACGAGTTGCCATATATAAGTTTTCTGCATCTGATGCACTAACAAATAATACTTTTCCTTCTAACTTAAGTGTTTTCATTAGTTCTTTAATGTTCTTAGTTTTTAATGATTCTATTTCTAATGTATCAACTACAACTAATGATTTATTTCTAGCTAAATGTGCTAAAGCACTTTTTAACGCTAATATTCTTTCTTTCTTATTCATTTTAAATGTATAACTTCTTGGTGTTGGTGCAAAGACTACTCCACCACCAACAAATTGTGGTGATCTAATTGATCCTTGACGTGCATTACCAGTTCCTTTTTGACGGTATGGCTTTCTACCACCACCTGCTACTTCAGAACGAGTTTTTGCTTTTTGAGTTCCTTGTCTTAAAGAATTCATTTGTAATTTGATTGCTTTTTTTAAAGCAATATCGTTAGGTTCAATTCCAAAAATATTTTCATTTAATTTTGCATCTTTGATTTTTTCACCTTTAAGGTTAATAATATCTACTTTTGTCATCTCTAGCACCTACTTACTTTCCTCTTCAGATTTAGTTTCAGTTTCTTCTACTTTTTCAGTTTCTACAATTTCTTCAGTAGTCTCTACTTTTACTTCTTCTGTTTGAGTTACTTCTTCAATAATTTCTTCTGTTTCAACAACTTCTTCAATTACTGTTTCTTCTATTTCAGTTTCATAAGAAATTAATTCAAATGTTTCTTTCTTTCCACCTTTAATAGCTTCTTTAATTAATACTAAAGAATTTTTTGGACCTGGAATATTTCCACTAACTAATACATAGTTTAATTCTAAATCAACTTCAACGATTGTTAAGTTTTGAACTGTTGTAGTTTCAGATCCCATTTGACCTGGTAATTTTTTTCCTTTAAAAACTCTCTTTGGTCTCATTGATCCTAATGAACCAGGTTTTCTATGATGTCTTCCACCATGAGTTTCTGGCCCTCTTGAAAAGTTGTGGCGTTTTATTACACCAGCAAATCCTTTTCCTTTTGAAGTTCCTTGAACATCTACTTTTTCTCCAACTTCAAATATGTCTGCTTGTATAGTGCTTCCTAGTTCATAGTTCTCTGGATTAGATACTCTAATTTCTTTTAAGAAGCGCTTAGGAGAGACATTTGCTTTTTTAGCGTGTCCTAATTCCGGTTTAGTTGTATGTTTTTCTTTTTTATCTGTAAAACCTAATTGAATAGCATTATAGCCATCAGTTTTAACTGTTTTAACTTGCATAATTACATTTGGTTCAACAGCAACAACTGTAACAGGAATAACTTTTCCGTCTTTCGTAAATTTTTCGGTCATGCCGATTTTACGACCTAAGATTCCTTTCATCTTACTTTTCCTCCTCTATTTTTTACTTAGTTTGAATTTCGATGTTTACTCCACTTGGAATATCCAAATGTGTTAAAGCATCCATTGTTTCCTTACTAGGATTCTTAATATCAATAAGTCTTTTATGTGTACGCATTTCGAATTGTTCACGTGAATCTTTATATTTGTGAACTGCTCTTAGTACAGTATATTTTTGAATTGCTGTTGGTAATGGAACAGGACCTGAGATTTCCTCATCTGCTTTTTTTACCCTTTTAACTGTTTCAACAATTTTTACTGCTGCTACATCTAAAACTCTGTGATCATAAGCTTTTAGTTTGATTCTTACTTTTGACATTTTACTGTTTCTCCTTCCGTCTATATCTAGTATAAACATGGCTCCGTAACAAATTTACCTGAATGCTATCGAGTTGTTAGCAACTCTGCCTAGCGTATCAGCAACCTTGCACATCTAAGCCAGTCAAACCAAGATACAGTATACCAACATAATATATGTTTTGCAACAGGTTTTAAGCATAAAAAGATGAAATCTTGCAATTTCATCTCTATTTTAACTTTGTTTTATTTGGTTCTTGATTTTGATCAAAGAATTCTTCATACATTTTTATTCTTTGTTCTGATTTTTCATATAGTTTTATAATATCACCTAGTACTTCGTTGTCACTATCTAAAGTATTTATATACGTTGAATAATATTCATAGTCAAATCTAGCGTTGTTTAACTCTGTCTCTAAAAATAATACTATTGCTTCAGTTGGCATTACTTTATTAGTTGTTAACTTTTTCATTTCTAAATATAAACTTAATACAAAACTCGGTTCAACATTAAATAACATACTTAAATCCATCATATAATCTTCATTTAATTCTTCCATATAGTTTAGTTCTTCTATCAATCTTTTTAATTTCATAATATCACCTGCGTTTTATTATAGTCTTTTTTTAAAATAATGCAATTATTATTTTAAAATTGTATGTTATAATCTATATAGAGGTGTATGTATGAAATTGAATGTTATTATCCCTTTATATAATGAAGAAGGAAATATTAAAAGATTACATCAACAATTAACTGAAACTTTAAACGAAATTGATTATGAACTGATTTTTATTAACGATGGTTCAAAAGATAAGACAATCGAAAAGTTAAATCAAATATATAACGAAGATAAAGAGCACGTGAAAGTAATTAATTTTAGTAGAAACTTTGGTAAAGACGCTGCTATGCATGCAGGTTTGTCTCACGCTAACGCAAAATATACAGTTATTATTGATGGGGATTGCCAACAAAACCCTAAGTATTTATTAGATATGATGAAATATTTAGATGAGAATGAAAACATAGATCAAGTAGCAATGGTGAACAAATCTAGAACTAAAGAAAACTTTTTTACCAAGATTTTAAAGAATGCGTTTTATTCTTTTATAAATTCGATAAGTGATACTAGATTCGTTAAAGGAGCATCTGATTTTAGAATGTTTAGAGAAAACATTCTAAATGCCATAGTTTCTTTAAATGAAAATAATCGTTTTTCAAAAGGTATTTTCTCTTGGGTAGGATTTAATACCTATTATATGGAATATCAAGTAGAAGAAAGAAATAGTGGAAAAACTAATTTTAACTTACTAGGACAATTTAAATACGCTTTTAACGGAATTGTTAATTTTAGTGTTAAACCACTTAGAATCGCGACTATTATTGGTTTTATATCTTCGTTAGGTTCTTTTGTTTATTTAATTATAACTATAGTCCAAACACTAGTTAAAGGTATTGATTTACCAGGTTATGCTTCTTTAATATGTATAGTACTATTTTTAGGAGGTATTCAACTAATTGCTATTGGGATTCTAGGTGAATATGTCTCTAAAACTTATTTAGAAACAAAAAAAAGACCAGTTTATGTTGCTAAGTATAAACTAGGCTTTGATGATGTAGATATATTATAAATAATCTGTACTAATATTATTATGTTTTGTATGAAGTAATTGATAACTTTTCTTACTTAAGGGTTTATTGAAATAAGTTCCATAAACCTTTTTTATTTCAGGATTTTTATAAGGATACTTTACTTTAGCAATATTATCTTGATTTAACAATCCTTTACTTCTTTCTTTTAAAATGTTTTTCATATCAACAATAGGCATCGGAATTTGTCCACCACCATTTATACAACCTTGATCACAATTCATAACTTCTATAAAAACAAATTGATCTTTTAGTGGCAAGAGTTTCTCTAAATTTTCCATTTTATAAACGACCGCTGTTTTCATTATTTTATTATTTATTTTCAAACTATATTCTTTATAAAAATCCTTATCCTTAATTAAAACCATTTCTGGTGTTAAATCTTGTTTTGTCTCTAAGTTATAGTAACATCTTAGCGCTGAAAGCATTACACCACCACTAGTTCCGTAGATAGTACCTGAAGACGAACCAGTCATATCATCAAACTTAGAATTTGGTAAATTTTTAAAATCAATATTATTCTCTCTTAGAGCATGAGCTAATTCACTAGTTGTTATTACATAGTCACAGTCACTATTTTCTATTTCATACTTTTTAGCAGTACATGGAGTTAGCGCAACGACTACGACATCTTTTAATTTTAATTTTTTGGTTTTCACAAAATATTTTTTTATAAATGTTGACTGCATTCCAATAGGTGTTTTACAAGTAGAAAAATTACGAATGATATCCGGATGATATATTGATGCATATTTAACCCATGACGGACAACAACTTGTAAACATTGGTAAAACATCTTCATTTTTTATTCTTTCTTGTAATTCAGCCGCTTCTTCCATTGAGGTTAAATCTGCTCCAAAGGTTGTATCAACAACATATTTAAATCCTAACTTTTTTAAAGCTGAAACCATTTTTCCTTCTATAAATTCTCCTGGTTTAAAACCAAATGAATCTCCTAGAGATACTCTTACTGCAGGACTAGTCATAACTATTACAGTTTTAGTTGGATCATCAATTAGATCTAAAACTTTGTTATAGTCATACTTTGGTATTAATGCTCCAGTTGGACAGGTCAATATACATTGGCCACAATTAATACATATTGGCTTATTAGGATTCTTATATTTTATATTAACAATATTAATACAAGTATTAGAACAAGATCCACAATTAATACACTTCTCTTCTACTCGATCTAATGCTGGATTATCTGGATCTACAAAAACTCTTTTGTAGATAATCTCTTTTTTTTGTTCTATTTCTTTAAAATCAAAAATTGTCGCTTTACAAAATGGACAATAATATCCATCTCTTAGTTCTCCTTCGTGTATAAAACCACATTTTTGACATTTATATTTCACTATATCACTACCCTTTTATTTTCTATATAATCATACCATATTTTTAAAAAAATAAAAAAAATACAACTAACTTTCTTTAATTGTATTTATATATCCGTTTACAGCATCAGCCCATGAAGTACTTGCTGCATATTTTGGATTCATCAATTCTGCTGTTGTTAATCCTTGACTATAATATTTATTATATACCATATTTAAATAGCCATCTATTCCTTCTTCTAATGAATCATATCGTTTATATGAACCTCCATTACAAGATGGACTACCTTTTATACCACCAACATTGTTACATTGATTAACTAATTTAGAACATCCCCACTTGCATCCGGTTTCATGTAAAACAATTGCTAAAGATAAATATGGATCTAATCCAGTCTCTTTAGTATAGTTAGCAAAGTATGAACCTGTATCTTTTAAAGTACTATATAAATTTTTATTAAGTTTATTAGTTAGTTCTGTTAATGTCATATCTTCGTAAATAACTTCTTCACTTATTCCAATTGGAGGTAGTTCTCGTTTAATAACTGGTTGAGTTGTTATTTCCGTAGTTGTTTTTTCTTCAGTTTTCATAACTGGAATCACATTATTTGGTCTCTCAACTTCAACTACCATCGCTATTTTTTTTGTTGTTTGATTTGGTCGGTTGAAATAATTTTTTATAGTTAAAATACTCAATACTGATAATATTAAACCAATTATTGTTATTATATATTGAATAGTGCTTGTCTTCATAATTTATCCCTCTAGTGAAGTTTATTATAGCAAAAATATTTTAGGTGCGCAAATATTATTTTTCAAAATTTTCTAATATTTTTGTAAGTGCAATTTTACCATAGTGATATGTTAATGATCCTTGTTGGTATGCAATGTATGGTTCTTTAATCGGACCATCACATGATAATTCTATACTAGAACCATCAATGAAAGAACCTGATGCCATAATTATATCATTATCATAACCAGGCATTTCTGAAGGTATAGGTTCACTAAAAGAATCAATCGCACTATATTTTTGAATTAATTTAACATAATTTATTAATTTATCTTTATCATTAAATTTTATTCCTAGAACTATGTCATTTAAATTATCGTTAATAACTTCTATATTTAGATTTTTCATTAAATGACTAGTTAACATTTTAGTTTTTAGAGCTGATCCAACTACACTAGGAGCAAAGTATATTCCTTGTAAAAATTCTTTATTCATTCCTAAACTTGGACCAACATCCTTACCAAGTCCAGGACTAGATAGTCTTTCAGCACATAAATTTATTAGTTCTTGTTTACCAACTATATATGCTCCGCTTGAAGTTATACCGCCACCTAAATTTTTAATTAATGAACCGACTGTTATATCTGCTCCTACTTCAGTTGGTTCTTTCTCATGACAAAATTCACAGTAGCAATTATCAACAAAGATAATAATTTCTTTATTAATATTTTTAATGAACTTGATAACTTTTTCTAGAGATTCTATATCAATAGTTTGTCGTTCTTCGTAACCAATCGATCTTTGAATATGAACAACTTTTACTTCATTTTCTTTTATATATTCTTCTATTTTAATATAATCAAATTGATTATTAATTAAATCTATTTTGTCAAAATTTATTCCATATGATTTTAAAGAACTTTCATTATCTGTTATACCAATTACAGGGTGCAATGTATCATAAGGTAAACCAGTAATAGATAATAGATTATCGCTTGGTCTTAAAAGCGCGAATAGCGCAACAGTTAAAGCATGAGTTCCACTAACAAAATTACTTCTTACTAAAGCATCCTCTGCTTTAAATATATAAGCAAATACTTCTTCTATCTTATCTCTTCCAATATCTCCTATACCATATCCTGTCGAACTAGAAAAATGAGTGTTACTAACTCTTAATTCTTGAAATGCTTCTAAAACTTTTTGACTATTATACATTTCAATATCATCTATTTTTTTAAATACTTCTTTTAATTCTTCTTCAGCTATTTTTATATTCATTTTATTCCACCATCTATTTTTATTATTGCATCATTTATATAACTTGCTTTATCACTTGCTAAAAAATATACTAGTTCGGCTATTTCTTTTGGTTCAGCAAATCTATTTAACATTATTTTTGCTTCTTCTTCTTTTTTATATTCTGGAAAAAGATTATTAGTCATATCTGTATTAATCCAACCGGGACATATACAGTTTACTCTTATTTTAGGTGCGAGTGCTTGAGCAAAATTATGAGTTAATGATATAACTCCTGCTTTTGAGGCATCATAATCGATACTTTCTGGATTAAAAGAATTTAAAGCATTGTTAGATGATATATTAATAATTACTCCTTCATCCATAACAGTGGAAGCATATTTACTAACTAAGAATGTTCCAGTTAAATTAATTGCTAATACTTTATTAAATTCTTCAGCAGTTTTATTTAAATAATTATTATCTATTGCTATACCAGCATTATTAATTAATACATCTAATTTAGATATTTCTTTAAACATTTTTTTAACTTCATCTTCATTTGATATATCTGCTTTTATAATTTTGATATTAGGATATTTATCTTTTAATTTTAAAGCTTCTTTATGGCTATTATTATAATTTACGTATACTTCATAATTATCTGATGCAAATAAGGTTGTTATTTCTTTTCCTAGACCTCTAGCACCACCAGTTATTAATACTTTCTTCATATAATATCTCCTACTAAAAAAAGGATTAAATCCTTTTAAATATCATTATAATCGTCTACTTCATTAAAAGTAGTTACTTCAATATCTGTAGTTAGTTCAAAGTTCTTGTTTCCAACTATATATATTGAAATTATATCTTTATTAAATTCACTTATATCTTTTGGTATCTTATTATTTAACTTTACTAATTGATTAAATTCAATATTAGTTAATTTTTCAAAATCTAATACTAGTAATGATTTATTAGAGTTCGCAGATAAGTTATATAACGCTTTTAAATTCAAAGCATTTCTTATTGTTTTATCTTCATTAACGAACGCTAATAATTTAACATTTTTACTTTTGTGAAGACTAATAATTTCTTCTACTTTTGTAGTAGTAAATTTATTTAAATCAATATCCATTAATTTATTAAAATCTTCTTCTGATAGATTATTCTTTTCTTTAAAGTTTGCTTCTTCTGCTAACTCTTCATTTTTATAAAAAGTTTTTTCTTTTCCATCTATAGTTAAAATTAGTTCATCTTCGCTTATTTCTGTTATATATAATTTATTTCCTTTTACATTACAATTTAATTTAATTACATTAATACTACGATTAAATCGATATGTAATACATAAATCATATAAACTTACTTTTTCGCCAGTTGAAGCATAAAAATAAGAAAATTTACGATCTTTAAAACTTATTACAGTCATTTCCTCTTCTTCCAAAGAATACCAATCATGAGATGTAACTGTATGATCTAATTCATCGCTAAAGTCATAGATTAATAATCCAAAGAAAAATAACGCTATTAATATAACTATCATAATAATATTTTGTTTCATTTTGTTTTCACCACGCTAAGTTAATATAAAGTATAAAAGAACTACAATACCTAATATTATACGGTAATATCCAAATACTTTAAAATCATTTCTTTTAATATATTTTAATAAGAATTTTATTGCTAAAATTGATACAATAAAAGCAGTCAACATTCCTGTTATTAATATAATAATTTCTGCACTTGTAAATATAAAACCAAACTTAATTAGTTTTAAAAGTGAGGCACCAAACATAATAGGTACCGCCAAGTAGAAAGTATAACTGGCTGCAACGCTTCTGTCAAGACCTAATATAAGTCCTCCTAGTATTGTTGCACCACTCCTACTAGTTCCAGGTATAAGTGCTAGTAATTGAAAAACACCAATTAACAGCGCGTCTTTATAAGTTATTTTATTTTCACTCTTAATCCTTGGAACCTTATCTTTATTAAGATTCTCTATAATAATAAATAATATTCCATAAAATATTAATGCTATTGCAACAGTCCAATAATTATAAAATAATTGATCAATTTTATCATTTAATAAGACTCCTATTATTCCTGCTGGAACACAAGCAACTAAGATTTTAAACCATAAACTAAAAGTTTTTTTAGTATCTTCTTTTGTCTTATTAAAACCCCAAGGAAATAAATTTTTAAAAAACAGTACTACTACCGCTATTATTGCTCCTAATTGAATTACTACTAAAAACATTTCCCAAAATTCTTTACTTACATTTAATTTTAAAAATTCTTCTGCCAGGATCATATGTCCGGTACTACTTATTGGAAGCCATTCAGTGATGCCTTCTATAATACCTAATATGAGTGTCTTTATAATATCTGCGAACATCTAATCACCTCCATAATTATATCATATTAAATTATTTTACAATTAAAACTTAGAAATTAATGTAAAGTTCATTTTTTTTGTTTATTGTTTTGAATATTATAAGTTATTTTTAACATTAATTTTGTTGAAACAAGTCTATTAAAAAATATTGCTAATTTCATTTTAAAAGTGGGAATAATAATTAATTTGTTTTTAAACATTTGATCTATACCATATTTAGCTACATATTCTGCAGATAAACCTTTTGTATTAAAGAAACCACCCGCTACATCATTAAAATTTGTGTTTACCGGTCCAGGACATAGCGCGCTTATTTTAACATTACTATCTTGTCTTCTTAACTCTTCATAAATAGCAGTTGTTAAACGTACAATATAATTTTTAGTTGCATAATAGGTACTAAGAAATGGACCTGAAGCAAATCCAGCAGCAGATGCTACATTTAATATATAACCATCATTCTTTTTAATAAAATCTTTTAGAAATAATTTAGTTAAAATATGTACTGCAGTTATATTAACATTAATCATTTTTAATTCAGTATTTAAATCTGTTTCATTAAAATATCCAAATAATCCAAAACCAGCATTATTAACTAATAGGTCAATATTTTTATCTTTTACATCTTCATATAATTTTATTACTTCTTGTTCTTTAGATAAATCACATTTAATGATTTCAGCTTTCTTACAATTAGATTGAACTTCTTTTAATTTTTTTAAATCACGCCCCACTAATATTAATTCATAATTTAAATCACTTAAATAATATGCGATATTCTTGCCTATTCCACTACTCGCTCCAGTTATTAAGGCTTTTTTCATATTTCTTCTCTCCTCTTTTTATATAATAAGTAATAACTAAAAGTAAACTTAATGAAAGCAGTGCTCCGACAATAACATCAGATAAATAATGCACTCCTAAATAAATTCGACTTAAACATATACTAATTATTAATAATGTTAATAAAGTATTAATTATCCACTTTGTTTTTGAATTTAACTCACTTATGAATATTAAATAAATTATAAAACCATAAAAAGATACACTAGCCATAGAATGACCACTTGGAAAAGAATATCCTGTTTCAATTATCATATTTATATCTATTGGTCTTGGTCTTAAAAAAAGATGTTTTAAAGATTGATTGACAATAGTTGATATTATTATGGTTCCTACTAAGTATAAAGATTCTTTTCGTTTTAAAAATAACGTTAATAACGAAATAATAGACAAGATAATAATAGTTATTGTATCTGCAAATTTAGTAATAAATTTAAAATAATAAGTTAATTTTTTTGATTTAAAATTAATTAATATGTTATAAAACTTATTATCTAATATATATATTTTTTCATTAAATAAAAGTATAGTTATTACTATACATATCACTAAACATAAACCTAATATTATCCATCTATTTTTATCTCTCATATTTTTATTATAATAAAATATAATTAAAATTACTAGATTATTTGTCAATTAACAAAAAGAACTGATTAATCAGTTCTTTTTAAATTTAAAGAAAAATTTTAATTTACCAACAACAAATATAATTTTATCTGAGTTTTTTAGTGCAATTCCTTTAAAAATTGCTTTCCCACCCACTGTTAATGATGAAATAAAAGCCGCAACTAGTACTGATGTCATAGTTATTGGCAATAATGTAGTTATTGATAGATCAATTGCTAAAACAGCTCCTAACCCACCACTTACTATTCCACAAATATCACCGATTACATCATTACAAACTGATGATACTTTTACGTTGTTTTTAATTAAATCAATTGTTTCTTTAGCGCCTTTAATTTTTTTTGAATTCATTGCATGAAAGGTAGATTCTTTACTTGTTAAAGAACTAGCACCAATCATATCAAATATTATTCCAATTATAATTACTAACATCAAAATTATAAAAATAATTATTTGATTAGTATTATAAGCAATTAAGTTTGATATAGTACTAAATAATATCGATAGTAAAAAAGACAATAAAAAAACTTTATATATCCAGTTATTTTTCTTCATTTAATAACCCTCCTATAAAGTATTTAAAAATACATGGTTTATCATAAATTAATCTTACGGCTTTGGTCGAGTAGAATTTCTCTTGTTTTAATCCTTTGGTTACCCTTAGGCGATTTCTCTTTAAAAAAACAAACTGAAAGTTGCCTTATCAGTGACTCGATTGCCACATAGTCCGCACTACAATCCTTATAATAAATACACGCTAGAGATTTTCTCTAACACAACTAACCTATTC
>CAYYOP010000021.1:0-12452 GCA_964473435.1 uncultured Muribaculaceae bacterium
TCATTTACAAACTTATTTGTACTGTTATATTCTTCACCAACACTATTTGGCATAGAACTTAAAAAAATTGCCGAAGCAATTTTATTATCAAAATGGCGTCCCCGGAACGATTCGAACGTTCGACCGCACGCTTAGAAGGCGTGTGCTCTATCCTGCTGAGCTACGGAGACATATGAGAAGCAAATTAATTATACTAAAGTTTTGCTCTCTATTCAAGTCAAATCAATCAATTTTCATAACTTTTTGGTATTTCGGGATTAAACCTTCTTTATCCTTACTTAAACTAGGCTTAATTTGAAAAACACCAGGGTATGAGTTTCCTTCTATAATAGCAGGTCCATCATTACTAATAGCGACATCCCATCCTATATATTTTACTTGTGGTATTTCTTTTGATGCTTCTAACACTAATTGACACGCTTCTTCATATAAAGGTACTACAAAGTCTACTATTTTATTTTTTGTTTTAGGATGAATAGAATATATTTTATCATCTTGATCTATAGCAGGAACAAATATTTTTCCTTTATCATCTACAAATGTATACATACTACCACTTGAAAAGTTATCTGTTATTCCTCCATTACCAATTTTAAAAATAGAATTTAAAATATGAGATTCCTTACCATCATAAAATGTAAATATTCTTAAAGTATTAACAGACTTATCATATAATTGATTAATCTTTTTATGTTGAACAATACACTCTTCAATTAAATATTGTTCATTTTTTATAAGTTTATTAAAAGTTCTTTTTAAATTAGTCTTTTTATCAATTACTATTTTTTCTATTCCTTTACCACCTTCTCCTTCAAGGGGTTTTACAATAAGTTCTTTATGTTTTTTAGTAAATTCTTCAAACTTATTAAAATCTTTATCTGTTATAACTATATAATCTCTTTTTAAATATTTTTTAAATATTTCATTAAAAGTACTTTTATCATCAAATTTATTAAAATATTTTTTATCATTATATTGTTTTATTATTAAATTGTTTTTTGCTCTTGTTAGATAGGTTTTTCTTTCTTTATTATTTAATAAATAAAATTCAAATTCTTGATAATCATAATATCCTGCACCATATTTTAATCCACAATATATTACATCAAAAAATATATAGATAATATTTTTATCTGCTTTCTTACTAACTTGTTTTACTATTTTAAACATATTTTTAAAATCCATATTTTTTATATATCTTATAATTGTTTTAAATTTCCCCATATTAATCACCTAGAGATATAGTATCACAGTACTTTAAGTAAATAAAGCCTTTAAAAATTGAGTTACTTTATGTACTCCTTCATTTAAAACTGTATCAACCGCTTTACTTATTTTATCTCCTGTCTTTGAATAAGCATTACGATAATCAGGTACTTCTGCATTTATATAATCTTTTATATCTACTGCTTTTCCTTCAGCTATATCTTTTTCAAAATTTTTAATTGCATCATTTGTTAAGATAGTATTTTTTTTTATATTTGTTTCGTAATATCCGGTTTTTCCTGAAATATATATTGATAAAAAAGAAATTAATAAAAAGTAAAATATATATTTAAAATTATTCTTTTTCTTTTTATTCTCCATTTTTAATTTCTCCAATTTCTTCTATAATAGATAGCGCTAGTAAATTAACACTGTTATAAACTTCATCTATAGTATTATCTGGTCCACCTATTTCTATCAATATAGTATTCGGATCAAAATCCTGATTATATATGTTATTTCTACCGTAATATATGTTTTTAATAACATTTTCATAATTGCTTTTAATCGATTCTTGAAGTTTAACCATAATATTTTGATTGTCTCTATAATTATCATGATTCATTCCTACAACAAACATTAATTTAGCATAGGACAAATTATCTATAGTTACTGATCCTGAAACACTATCTCTATGAATATCTATATAATATTTGATAGACGGATAATTTTTTTTAACTTCTTCTAGAAGTAAACGACTTGCTAGATAGGAATTATTATATGACCATCCATAAAGATTTAATATTTCTTTGATGTTTGATTCTTCAACTATTGAGTTGATACCGGTTTTTTTCAATGCTTTTTGGAGCATTACAGAAGCCATATAGACAGTTGGGGTAACATTATACTCCTTCAGGTTTCCTGGGTTATAATCTTCTGTTTGATGGGTATTATATATATACACCAAAGGTTCTTGTTCTTCGCTTAAAACTTTTATGACTTCTTTCTTTTCAGGATGATATTCTAATTTTTTAAAATTACTTAAAGATAACTTTAAAAATGTATCTGGGCTAGATAGATTCATGTTCATTAAATCTAATATAGAAATATCGCCTATTAAATTATTTGAAGCTATTGCTAAATATTCATTAACTCTTTTTTCATCAGTAATACTAATTCTTTTTTTAAAAAGAACTTTTATAGTAAAGAAGCATGAAAAATATCCGATTAAAACACATAATATTATTTTAATTATTAAATGATTGTTTTTTTTTCTTGCAACAAATCTTTTTTTCATAGCATCCTCCAATAATAATATATAATTTTTATTAAGGATAATATGTCAAAAAAAATCACTTATGTGATTTTTCAGTATTTTGTTGTGTACTTTTTAATTATCTTCATCTTTTAAATGTTCCAGTAGGATCTGCTTATTTAATTTGTATTTTCTACCTTTATTTTCACCAATTGGTATTAAGATATCTAATGTAGAAAACTTTTTTAAATACTTTCTTACACTAGCGCTGCTTCTATTTAATAGATTAACAGCAATTTCATTGTTAATTAATTGATTTTTTTCATAATAATCAATTAATGAGTTTAAAACAGTTTGTTCCATATTAGTTAAACTAATTAAATATTTGTTTTTAATATTCTTTAAATAATCCACATAGTTTATAGACTCAATTGTTTTTAATATCATTTCTAATATAAACTCAATGAACACTGTAGATTCGGCTTCTTTTTCTGCTTGAGCAATAGCGTTATAATATTCTTGTTGATGTTCATAGATTAATGTTTCTACAGGTACATATTCAAATAATTTATTATATTTATAAAGTATTAATGATTGCCATAATCTTCCGATTCTGCCATTTCCATCTGAAAAAGGATGAATAAATTCTATTTCAAAATGAATTATAGATGATTTAACTAGTTCATTTAAATCACTTTCTTTTGCCCAAATAAATAAAGACTTTATTTGCTCATATATGAACTCTGGTCTAGCACCTATATGAATCACATTAGAGTTTTCATATACAGCAACATCGTTTTTTCTAAACATTCCATATTCAACTATTAAATCTTTTGTAAGAGTGTTATGTGCTTTTAAAAACGATTTAATACTATATGGCTTATAAATAGCGATATTATTATATGCCTCATATGCATTTAGCACTTCTTTTACTTCTTTAGGTGGCGCTAAAACATATTTCCCATTAATAATATTAACAACTTCATCTTCACTTAAAGTGTTAGCCTCTATAGCACATGAAGAATTAACTGATTTTATTTTACTTGTTTTTCTTAAGTAAATATCTTTTTTTAAATCAGCATTAACTTCTAACTTGGTCAATTCTTTAGTAATTAAAGTTACATAGTTAAGAATTTTATCATTTAATTTATAGGGTGGTATATACATATTTTTAACTCCTTTATTTAAATTATTATACCATAGTAGCGATATAAGTAGCGATATAAGTAGCGATATAAGTAGCGATATATTTCAAAAAAAAAAGAATGATAACATTCTTTAATCTAATTTAACACTTACTATTTTAGATACTCCTGATTCTTGCATTGTTACACCGTATAAATTATTAATATATTCCATTGTTCTTTTTTTATGAGTAATAATAATAAATTGAGTATCTAAATTTATTGTTTGTAAATAAGAACCAAACATATCAACGTTTACTTCATCAAGTGCGGCTTCTACTTCGTCCAGTATACAAAATGGTACTGTTCTAATATTTAAAATAGCAAATAACAGCGCTATAGCAGTTAAGGTTGATTCTCCACCAGATAATAATCTAGTGTTTTTAATATCTTTTCCTGGAGGTACTGCATATATATCTAAGCCGGTATTTAATATATCATCCGGATCAGTTAATAATAACTTCCCTTCTCCACCTTTAAATAACTTTGTAAATACTTTACTAAATTCAGTATTTAATTCAGCAAATGTTACCGTAAGTTTATCTTCCATAGTTTTATCTAATTCTTCTATTACTGATAAAATATCATTAATCGAAGTTTCTAAATCTTCTTTTTGACTACTTAAGAATGTATATCTTGTATTGATTCTTTCATATTCAGAAATAGATCCTGTATTAACTTCACCTAAAATTTTAATTTCTCTTTTTAATGAGTTAACTGTATTACGTGATGTACTTACATCTTCTTTTAATTCATATTCTTTAATTGCTTTTTCATAAGTTAGTTCATACTCTTCATTTAATCTTAAAAGTAATGAATCTAGTTTTATATCTAACTTAGTAATAGTTATTTGTGCTTCTTTAAGTTCATTTAACTTTTTATTATAATCACTGTTTGCTTTTCTTGTATTTGATTCTAATTCTCCAATTTCAGCACTTAAATCATTTTTATTCATTTTTAATTCATTTAATTTAATTTCTAAATTTTCTGCTTGAGATTTAACTTCATAATATTTCTTTAAGATGTTTTCAATTTCTACATCAAGTTTATTATTTAATATACCTTTTGTTCCTTTTGTTTCATTTAATAAATTATTTAAATTATTATTTGAACCAGTTAAATTTTGATTTGTTCTTAAAATACTTTCTTTTAACGAATTTATATTATTAGTTTTTGTAAATATTTTAGTTTCTAATATTTTTAAATTATAATCAGCATCGTTTATCTTTTCTTCTTGGACTTTGATCTGACTGATTTTTTCTTTTGACAATTTAATTAGATTTTCTAATTCATATTTTTGATTTAATACGCCACTTGAATTTCGATTTGTTCCTCCAGTAATACTACCACCAGAAGATATTACTTCACCATCTAGAGTTACTATTTTGTATAAGAAATTAATTAGTTTACCAATCCTGTTAGCGCCATTTAAATCTCTAGCAACTATTACGTTACCTAATTGATTTAAGATGATGTTGCGATAAACCGGATTATATTTAACTAAATCTGATGCTATTCCAACATACGCTTCATCATCTTTGATTTTTAAAATAGTATTACTATCTACACCTCGTGGCTTAATTACATTTAATGGGAAGAATGTTGCTCTTCCTAAAAAGTTTGATTTTAAATAATTTATTGCGCTTTTTGCTGATTCTTGATTATCAACAACTATAACATTAGAAGAATATCCTAAAGATGTATCTAGCGCTAAACTATATTTTTCTTCCGTTTCAATTAATTTACCTAAATAATTATGAATACCATCTAAACGATTGTTATTTACAACACTTCTTACAGCAGATGGTATCTTATAGTCATTTTCAATAGTTTCACTAAGAATGTCTATCTTGTTTTTTAAACTAAAGTCTTCTCTATTTAAATTTGATAAACCTTTAATTAAGACTTCTTTTTGATAGTTAAGATTACTATATTCTCTTGTTATCTTTTCTAAATCTTTTGAACCAGTTTCCAGTTCTTCTTGTTGCTTATTTAATTCTTCTTCTTCTATTTTAATTTTGTTTTTTAAAATTAATTCACGTTCTTTTAAATTAACTAAATTTTCTTCTAATTTGATATCTTCTACTTTATATTTTTGTCTTTCTAACATAACTTGTTTTTCACTAGTTAGACTTGAAAGTTCATTATTTAAATTATAAAGTTTATCACTTTTTTCACTTATATCTTCTTCTATTTTTAATAATTTTAATTTTAATGAACTTATTTTACTTTCATCAACAGTGCTTGTATTATCTATTTTTAATATTTCTTCATTTAAAATAGTCTCTTTTTCTTTTGCATCTTCATATGTTATATTTAATTCTTTTACATCATGAGCAATCAGTGCTATTTCTGTTTCTTTTAATTCTTCTCTATATTTTAAATATTTAGTAGCGATTTCAGCTTGTTCTTTTAAAGGTTCTAAATTTATAGTTAATTCATCTATTATTAAGTTTATTCTTGATAGATTATCATTTGTCTTATCTAACTTCCTTAGAGTTTCTTCTTTTCGATTTTTATATTTTAAAACACCTGCTGCTTCTTCTAATATACTTCTCTTTTCGTGAGGTTTGCCATTTATTATTTCACCAATTCTCCCTTGAGAAATAATAGATAGTGAGTTCACACTTGAACCTGAATCAATGAAAAGATTAGTAATATCCTTACGCCTTACTTTTTCATTATTAATATAGTATTCATTTTCCCCAGTGCGATAAACTACTCTTTTAATTTCTATTTCAGTTAAATCACTTTTTAAATAATGATCTGAGTTATCTACAGTAAGTGCGACCCAAGCTCTTGTTAGAGGATTTCTAGATTTAGAGCCACCAAAAATAACATCAGTCATTGTGTTGCCACCTCTAATATCTTTGACTGATTGTTCACCTAATACCCATTTTACAGCGTCTACTATATTACTTTTACCACTTCCATTAGGTCCGACAATTCCTGTAATTCCAGACTTAATATCTATTTCTGTTTTTTCAGCGAAGCTTTTAAAACCTTGTATACTTATTCTAAGAAGTTTCACTTACGACTCACCCGCTTTTTTTAATATTGCATCATATGCTGCTTTTTGCTCAGCTTCTTTTTTACTTTTCCCTTTTCCACGACCATATGTTATACCATCAACTATAACTTCAACTTCAAAAATTTTATCATGGGCAAGACCTTTTTCATTTATTACTTTGTATATAACACTTTTCTGATCTGTTTGGACTAACTCTTGTAAATGTGACTTATAATCACTCATAAATCCTTCACCTTTTTTTAAATATGGCAAAGCAACATCCATAACAAATTCTTTTGCTTTGTTGTAGCCACTATTTAAATATATAGTAGCAATCACACTTTCAAAAACATCCGCTACTATCGCTTCATTTACTTTGTTTTCAAGCCCGTGTCCTACTTTAATATTTTTAGGTAATCCAATATCCTTAGCATATGCAAATAAAGCACTTTCACATACAAAAGATGCTCTCTTCTTTGACATTTGACCTTCAGATAAATTTGATGTTTTATACAAGTATTCACTAATAATTAATTGTAAAACAGCGTCTCCTAAAAATTCTAAACGTTCATAATGTTGCTTGTTATACTCATTCGCATAAGATGAATGAGTCAAAGCAATCTTTAATATTTTATTATCTTTAGGAACACCATATTTTGTTATATCCATAGTATTCACCGTTATCATTATACCTTAACATCATTGAAAAAACTAGTTTTTTCAAATTGGTTATAAATATATGTTATACTGTGAATGGTGAGAATATGAAAGTCTTGTTAAGTTTAAACGAAAAGTTTTATGTCAAGAATTGTAGTTTTTTTATACAGCAATTAAAACAACATGATAAAGAAAAACAAATCTCTGGATTTGAAATATCAATGAATTATAATGATTCTTTACACCAAAAGTTTATCAATGAGTTAGTTGTATGCTGTAAAAAAGATAATTATTATTTACAATTCCATGGAAATAGTTCATTAGATTTAAATTTACAATATAAATATCTAAATTATATAAATAAAATATCCAAGAAATTAGAACACAGAGTTAATTTAGTACTACACCCTATAGAGTCTAATAGTTTAATTAGTTCTCTTAAGGAAACTAATATATATTTTTCTAGTATATTAAATTATATTTATGAAGAGCAATTAAATATTAATGTATCCATAGAAAATCTAACATCTAGAAATCAAAGAACTCTATCTAAAGAAGTTTTATTACCTATTTTAGCAAATAATTATGATTTAAATTTCACATATGATTTAGGACATGAAATATTTGAATATGGGAATATTACTGATTTAAATAAATTATTGATAAATAGATTAACTAATATTCATATTCATACATTTAATCATAACTTTGATCATTTACCTATCTCAAAAAATTCTAAAAATAAAGAAAAATGGGTAAAAGCATTATTATATTTAAAAAATATAAATTATACTGGACCTATAGTTTTAGAATATGAACTTTACAAATTAGGTGATACCTATGAGGAGCAATTAGAAAATTATATTAAAAGTACATTCTTTATAAAAGATTATCTAACTAAAAAAGATTGAAAATTCAATCTTTTTTTTATGATATACTTAAAAAAGCACTTTTTAAATAATTTATAATTTAATCCACCTATCTGAATAAATTATATCACTTATTACTTTAAATTAGAATATACTTTTATACTTTAAATATTATGCATTATGTAGTAAAATAAAATAGGTGGTTAAATGAAAAGCATATTAATCAAACTTATAAATCTTTATCAAAGTACCCCAATCAAGACACATAATAATTGCCGGTTCACACCTACTTGTAGTCAATATATGAAAGAAGCATTAATTATGCATGGAACTTTTAAAGGTTTAAAGTTAGGAATAAATAGAATATTTAGATGCCATCCATTTGGCAAACATGGATACGATCCAGTTAGGGAGAAATTATGAAAAGAAAAATAAAATATTTTTTATTAATAATAAGTTTTATTACATTATCAGGTTGTTCATTATTTAAAAAAGATGACTTTGATGGAGTTGATATATATACAACTGCATATACTATAGAATATATAACTAATATATTATATGGTGAATATTCAAATATATATAGTATTTATCCTGATGGAGTTGATATTGACGAGTATACTATTACTAAGAAAAAGATTAATGAATTTAGTAAAGCAGGTTTATTCGTTTACAATGGGTTAAGCAATGAAAAAGAAATTGCAGCATCACTAGTTAATAAAAACAAAAGATTAAATATTATAGACGTATCAAGAGGATTAGAAATCAAAAATGAAGAAGCAGAACTATGGATTAGCCCTTCTAATTGTTTAATGATTGCTCAAAACATAAAAAACGGGTTAAAAGAATATGTTACTAATACATCAATATTAGAAAGTATTGATAATAATTATGAAGATTTAAAAATAAAGATATCAGAATTTGATGCAGAATTAAAACTAGTTGCTGAGAACGCTGCTAATAAAAAAATAATAGTTGCTAATAATGCTTTTAACTTCTTAAGTAAATATGGTTTTGAAGTTATTAACGTCAGTACAGAAGAAGATGATGCTTCCTCTACTGCTCTTGCTAGAGCAAAAAAAGCATTTAGTACTAAAGAAAACAGTTATGTCTTTATATTAAACGGAACTGATGAAGAAGATGAAGATATAAAATCATTAGTAAGTAACGGTGCTACTATTAGTACAATAAATAAAATGGCTAATATAACAGATGAAGACAGAAAAAACGGTCTTGATTATATTACATTTATGAAGAATTTTATAGAAGCAATAAAAACTGAAGTTTACAATTAAGAATCAAACTCATTGACTTTGATTCTTAATTATTGTAAAATATTTTTATGGACACGGAGCAGTACTCAAGAGGCTGAAGAGGCGCCCCTGCTAAGGGCGTAGGTCGGGATTCCGGCGCGGAAGTTCAAATCTTCTCTGCTCCGCCATTTTTTTGTCTTCATAGCTCAGTTGGTAGAGCAATCGCCTCTTAAGCGATGGGTCGTAGGTTCAAACCCTACTGGGGACACCAAAACTAAAATCAACAACTAAAATTAGTTGTTTTTATTTTTTAAATTTGTTTGTTTTTACTACAAAATTTGGTTATCCTTGACAATTATAAGATTCATTTTATGATATTTTTAACAAGAGCCTTATAATATATTAGTAAATATATATTATAAAAAAAATATGAGGTGGTAAAACGGCTTTAATTAAATGTAAAGAATGCTCTAAAGAAATGTCTGACAGAGCAAAATGTGTCCACATTGCGGGATAGAAAACAGTATTATGTTTTGTCCAGAATGCGACAAACAACTTAGTGCTAATGCAATCATGTGTCCTGAGTGCGGATATGAAATAAAGAAAACAAGTCCTAGTTATGATATTGATGATAGAGGTAAAGACTATGGAATGGCATTAACTGCACTTATATTAAACTTTTTCGGATTATCAGTTGTTAGTTTAATATTAGGTTACATAGTAAAGAGTTCTAATCGCAATCAAAGAAATGATGCAACAAGATTAGCGAATACTGCAATAATTATTGGTTGGGTTATGATCGCTTTAATTATCTGTTTCATATTTTTAATATTCATTTTAGTTACTATTGAAGACGCTTATTACTATTTATCTTTAAATAATATAGTGTAGTATTAATAATATCGCTATTTATAAATGGTTCTTCTTCAAAAAGAACCTCTTTTTTCGCTTAAAATCAAAAGAAAAGTCAAAAAAAGGTTGCAAATTACAAGAATCTATTATAGAATTAAAGAGGCTTTTATTGAATGGGCCTGTAGCTCAGGTGGTTAGAGCGCACGCCTGATAAGCGTGAGGTCGATGGTTCAAGTCCATCTAGGCCCACCATTTAAATTTAATGGCCCGTTGGTGAAGCGGCTTAACACACTGCCCTTTCACGGCAGCATTCATGGGTTCGAATCCCGTACGGGTCACCAATTTGATATTTACAGAATACTTCCAAAGTATTCTGTTTTTATTTTATTTTTTTAGTTGTAATTTAAACAAAACAATTCAAAAACATTTAGCATTAACCAAATTATTAATAGTATTATCAAATGTAATACAACTGGAATAACCAAACATAAATTAAAATATTCATAGTTGTAATTTCTTTTGATATATCATATAATATAAAAATCTGTATTGTTAGAATGTCTAACAATTAGTTTTGGAGGTAAACATGAATGATAAATTAAAAATAATGACAGATTTAAAAAAAATGTTCAACTTACTTAAAAGGAACGCATATCATGAATTTGAAAGTGTTCAAAGTCATGGATTAACTCCAGTTCAATGGATGGTACTTGCTTACATTATGGACAATTCTGAAAATGATATATTTCAAAAAGATATTGAGACTGCTTTTAATATCAGACGCTCTAGTGTTACAAGTTTAATAAAAGCACTAGAACAAAAATGTTATATTAAAAGAGAAACTGTTGAAAATGATGCTAGATTAAAGAAATTAACTTTGAATGAAAAGTCTAGAACACTTTGTGAAAATTTAAAAAGAAGAATGAATATTTTAGAAATGAAAATGACTAAAGATATATCTGATGAAGAATTTGCAATACTTCATATTGTAATGGAAAAAGTCAATAAGAATTTGGAGGAATAAACACATGAGTAAACTTAATAATATATACAAAGAGTTTAAGAAATCTAAAAGTATAAGTGCGAAGGTATATTTAATTTTAAGAAGTTTTGTCATTGCTTGTTTAATTCTCCAATTAGTAAGAAAAGAATATGAAGCAGTTTTTACTTGTATTCTTGCTTTAGTACTATTATTTTTACCAATAGTGATTCAAGCAAGATTTAAGTTTGAGTTACCTAATGTTTTTGAAATAATAATATTTTTCTTTATAATATCTGGGACAATCCTTGGTGAAATATATAATTTTTATGGTAACATCCCCCACTTTGATACTTTGCTTCATACTATAAACGGCTTCCTATGCGCCGGAGTAGGATTTGCATTAGTTGATTTATTTAACAAAAGTAGTAAAAAAATAAAACTATCTCCGGTATATGTTGTATTAGTAGCTTTTTGCTTTAGTATGACAGTTGGAGTTTGTTGGGAACTGTTTGAATATGGAGTAGATAAAATTCTTCTAAGAGATATGCAGAAGGATGAAATCATCACTTCTATATCTACAGTAAAATTAGATCCTCTTCAAGATAATAATCCGGTAATTATAGATAATATAGCAAAAACAATATTATATGATAACAAAGGAAATATTCTTACAACAATTGAAGGCGGATATTTAGATGTTGGAAAGAACGATACTATGAAAGATTTAATGGTAAATCTTATTGGAGCATTAACATTCTCAACATTAGGATATTTTTATATAACAAATAGAGATAAGTATAAATTTACAGAAAACTTTATACCAAAAAGAAAGGTGATTTAAAATGTTAGAAATTAAAAATATAAGTAAAACTTATACAACTGGTGATTTCACACAAAAAGCATTAGATAATGTTAGTATTAAATTTAGAAAAAAAGAATTTGTATCTATTTTAGGTGCAAGTGGTAGCGGTAAAACTACTCTATTAAATATAGTAAGTGGTTTAGACCGTTATGATGATGGAGATTTAATAATTAATAATAAATCCACTTCTTCATTTAAAAGTAGTGACTGGGATGCATATCGTAATAATTGTATCGGTTTTGTTTTTCAAAGTTATAACTTAATTACTCATATAAGTATATTAGATAATGTTGAGATGGGTCTTACCTTAAGTGGTGTACCT
>CAYYOP010000022.1:0-11840 GCA_964473435.1 uncultured Muribaculaceae bacterium
GAAAATAATAATCTTCAATATATTTATTTATTACAAAATCTATTTGTTTAATCATTTCTATATCTTGCTTATTATCTATATCTATATTAAAAATAAAGTCCTTATATATATGAATTAATCTTTCAGAGATATAATCGTCTTCAAAAAAATCAAAATTAATTATTTTATAAAAATTAGGACATTGTTTTAGAATTTGTTTATTCTTTTTCATCGGTTATACATCCTTTACTATAATAAGTATAACATAAAAAAAAGAAAGTATAAACTTTCTTTTTAGTGTTTTAGATTTTTATTTATTATTTTAATAATATATCATTTTGTTTTATTTGTAGATTTATTATGGATTTTAGTTTTAACGAATTCATTTACTTTAGCTTCTGCAAATAAACCATATTGACTTACTTTTTCTTTAGAATGATATTCATCTCCACTGAAAGCTATCATAGGTAAAAACACTACTGGTAATATTGTTAGCCCTATTGCGAATCTTATAGGTTCTTTTTTGAATTTTATTGCTAGGTTATAATTGCAAGTATAGACTCCAAATATTGTAATTAGATTTATTAACATTCCTACTCTATCAAAACCTAAAGAATATATTAAAGTTGATGCTGATGCTACAAAGAAAAACCACCATCTTAGTCCAGTTATATCTACTAGTACCCATTTGCTATATAAAGGTATTAAACTTTCCCAACCTTTTTTTCCTGCTTTTTGATAAATTTTCCACTTGGAAACTATTATTAAAACAATAGCAGCAATTATAAAAGGAATTAGTATAATTGCAAACATTTTTAAAAACCAAGAAACCTCCCATAAATAATCTAAGTAATCATACTCCATTTTATCTTCTCCTTCTAATTGATTTCTATTATTTCTATTATTTCTTTTTTGTTGGTATAAGATACTTTTATTTTTTGTGATGCTTTTAAAAATGGAATTATATCTCTATTTACTTTAATTGAAACTTTATATTTTTGATTATTAGTATCAGTAATATAATAGTAACTATTACCATCTATAATCGCACTTGTTATAGTTGAAATTGTTATTTCATTTTCTATTTTATTATCAGCATTAATTTTATCATCACCTAAGAAATTATTTGCTGCTTCTTCTATTCCTTTTGATGAATCAGTAACTACAACTTTTTGATAATCGATTACGTCTACAAAAGCATACATTTTTACTAAACCTGCATTATCTTTTAATGACATTAAGTATGTTGGTTTATTATTAAGATTTATTAATAGAGGAAAAGTCGACGTATATTGCATTTGTTGAACTTGACCTTCCGCTGATGCCATAGCAGAATATTCCTCTGCACCAGGCACTGAATAGAAATGTGTTTCTTTTGTTCTTAAGTTAGTTAATATAAAGCCAATATTTGCTTCATCTGTCGAAACCGAAGTTATTCCTGTATATAAATATACATCATCATTCATAACAGTATAATTATATCCTTCAGTAGTCATTACAACATTTTTTTGACCGATAAATGAATTAAAGAATCCTTTTTTATATTTTCCCCAATCATTTACTTGTTCAATAATTAATTCTGATGGATAAACATGATCTATCCAATTAGGTATATTATTTACTAAATGTTTTTCACTTTTACCAGTAACGGGATCTAATACTATAACTCCAGAGATTTCTTTTTTTATACCTACTCCACTATATTTTATAGTTTGAATTACCCAATATGGTTTTCCTTCATTATCTATTTCAAATGAATATTCACCAAATATTTCTTTTGGATGATTAAATCTTAATTTACGAGTTAAGTCTTCACTAAAGATAGCTGAAGGCATATATTTCATACCTTTATCTAATTTTATTAATTTAGACTCTCCAGTAGAAGAATCAACTGTAATATATCCAGTAATACCATTTTTACGATTTGCTAAGTACTTAAAGAATCCTGCATACTCTAGAGGTGTAACTCTCAGTATTTGATCCTGATAATTTACTTGAGTATATAAATCCGAAACATAAAATTGTGATACTAGTTCTGGTAATTGCCCCATTACACGATCACCTAATTTACGACTAGAATCTTTATCTAATAGTGGCAAAGTTTTTAAATTAACTGGTTTGATATCTTGAATAAACTCTTTTGTCTCATCAACTGTAATACGTTTTGCATAAGACTTCGATTTAAATACTGGAGATAATGCAAAGTTAATTATGATTATGATAATAAATACTCCTATAACTAAACTTGGTAAAAAACCGACTTTTTGTAAATCTCTTTTATTTAAAATTTTATCGTTTGATAACGTAAGTGTACTACATACAGCACCAATTATAAGTAAATATAACCAAAAAAGTGGTGCGGTTATATTTAGTGGTGGAAGTATGAAATAATATGTTATAACAGCAAATATTAATATAGAAAATATTTTATATAACATTATTTTCTTGTTCGACATTTTAAAACCTTCTTTCTATTAAAGTATATCATGTTTTAATAAATTTAGACAAAAAAAATTAAAATTAATTTTCTTCTGAATTAATTTTAATTACTTCTTTTCCTTTATAATTTCCGCATTTAGTGCATGCACGGTGCGGTGCTATTGGTTCACTACAAGTTTTACATAAAACAACATTTGGTGCAGTTTTCTTTAAATGAGTGCGACGCATTCTTTTTTTAGTTTTACTAGTTCTTCTGAATGGAACTGCCATAGTATCACTCCTTCCTTATTCTGCCAGTTAATCTTCTATTTCTAATTCCCAGCCATTGCCTTTAATATTTTCTGTTACTAGTTCAGGCTTAACAACCTTAATAGGAACTTCTGAAACAATATTTTCCCATAAAATATCTAATAATTCAAGTGAATTTTGATTTTTTTCTTCATTTTGCTTTATTATTTCAGATATTTCTGTATTAAAATCATATTTTACTTCTTCTAAAGATATTGAACAAGGTAAAATGAATGTTCCAAATACTTGAGCATCAATTTCAAATTCATCATCAATGTTAGTATAAACTATTCCGATTACTTCTAAATTTTCTATTCTAATAATATCTGTATTTTTATAATACTCTTCTGGTATTATTACTTGATCATTTATTTCAACTTCTTTTGAAGAATATAATTTTCTTAAATCTATTTTCATATTACTGCATTTTATTCATTTGTTGCATTAACTGTTTAACTTGTTTTTGACTTGGTTTTCTTCCCATACCACTCATTAATGTTTCAATCATTTTTTCATTAATTGGAGGGTTTTTCTTTAAATATTTTTTCATATATGCTTTACATATGAAAAATCCAGCCACTGCACCAATTACTACTCCAAGTAGTACTAATAATATATCTCCTAACATATTTATCACTCCTTCTATAATTATACAACATTTTACTTATTTAACAAGTTTTAATAATTGACTTACTTAATTAAAGAATCAGCACTTCTTAACCAAAAATAATCTTTGTTTTCAAAATCTATTACAAATAAATTAGGAATACCATATAGAACAGAAAAGAAAGTACTATTTGACTTATTACTTTTTAAAATAAAATAACTATTATGTACTATTAATTTACTTACTTCATCACTATAATAATTATTATACATATGAGTATTTCTATATAAACTATAACCGTCATATTGTTTCATCTTTTTTATTAAAAAATCATTAATATGTTGTATAGATACTTTTTCAGTTATACTTTTATATTGATTATAAATATAATCTAAATTATCTGGATTACTTATTTTAATACTGGCATATGTATTATATAAGTTATAAGGTATGTTTTTTGTTAATTTACTATATTCTTCATTAACTTTAAATAAATAAAATGTTCGCATTTAATCACCAAATTTATTATATAAAATATATATTTGAAATAATGTCGAATTATAAAAAAAAGAATTGATTTACAATCCTTATTCTTTAAAATTAAAAATAAATTCTAAAATTTTAACTTCATCTCCACGACGTGCCCCAAGTCTTTCTAGTTCATCTTCGATACCCATACCTTTTATTTTACGACCAAATCTTAAAATGCTCTCATCTTCAGTAAAACGAGTCATAAGTAGAAGTTCTTCTACTTCTTTTCCTTTGATAACCCAAAGATTACCTTCTTTTGTAATTGAATATTTAGGTTCATTCTCATATTTATATATCATATGATTATCCTCAGATATATCATATAAAGGTTCATTTATTGTTTCTTTAACTAATTTATTTAAATGTACTAATAAATCTTGAAATCCTATATTTTGAATAGCACTTATTTCAAAGATTTTTAATTCTGGATACTTTTCTTTAAATTTTTTTAAATTTTCTTGTGAGTTTTCTAAATCCATTTTATTAGCTATTATTACACTTGGACGATCAATTAATCTTTGATCATATTCTTTTATTTCGTTTAAGATTAATTCATAATCATTAATAGGATCTCTCATTTCAGAACCAGACATATCCAGTACGTGAGCTATAACTTTGGTACGCATTGCGTGTCTTAAAAATTTATGACCTAAACCTACACCTTCGCTAGCACCTTCTATTAAACCTGGTAAGTCTGCTATAACAAATGAATCATCATATACTTTAACTAATCCCAAGTTCGGTGAAAGTGTCGTAAAGTGATATGCAGCTATTTTTGGTGTTGCATTACTTATCATACTTAAGATAGTACTTTTTCCAACACTAGGAAATCCTACTAATCCAACATCAGCTAATACTTTAAGTTCACATTTTATTTCGATTTCTTCTCCTGGTTGACCTAATTCACTCATTTTCGGCGCTCTGTTTTCTTTAGTTGCTAATGCTTTATTACCACGTCCACCACGTCCACCTTGAGCAACAATAAAAGTTTCGTCTTCACCAGTTAAATCTACAATTAGTTCTCCTGTTTCTGCATTTGTTACAGTTGTTCCCATTGGTACTTTTATAATTACATCTTGAGCACTAGCACCATACATATCTGAACCTTTACCATTGACTCCTTTATCTCCTTTAATTGTTTTCATCATTTTTAAATCAATTAAAGTTCTTAGTGATTTATCTGTTTTAAATATTATATCTGCGCCTTTACCACCATTACCACCATTTGGTCCGCCCATCTCGACGAATTTTTCACGACGAAAAGAAGTACACCCGTCTCCGCCTTTTCCTGCTATTAATTTAACTTTTATTTCATCTACAAACATAGTTTCCCCCTTGTAAAATAGTATCTTATCATATTTTTTTAGTTAATTCTAGTATAGTAATCCCTAAGTTAAATGGATCTCCATACATCTTACTAATTCTTTTATCTTTATTAAAATGTTTTCTAATTTCTTCTTTTAATATTCCCATACCTATCCCATGAACTATAACTATTTTATAGTTTCCCATGATAAGATTATCATTAATAAAGTCGCTTACTCTCCAAATAACAAGATCAGGTGTATAACCATGAACATCTAAAGTTGGTAAATTGTTTAAAAACGGATCATGATTCATATGTTGGTGATACTGAAGGAACTTCCTCTTCTTGAATATTAGGAATATTCGTTTCTTCAACTACTTCTGTATTTTCTTCTGGTGTAATAGGTTCTGCTTCTGGATTATTTTGATCTATCATTGTTGCAGGTTTATTTAAACCTGCTAAATCAAATACTTCTTTTATATCTGGTACAGCATTTATATTTCCAAGTTTAGTTAAAGATAAACCGGCGGTTATATTAGCTATTTTTACTGAGTCATCCATACTATAGTTATTTGTTAATCCATAACAAAACGCTGCAAAGAACATGGAACCAGCATGGGTATCATCAATTACTTTATTTATACTTAATGCTGGAATCATTTTTACTTGATTTTCACTAACATATAGAACACCTTTATCTTGAAGAGTTATTATATATTTTGCTTTGTTTAAATCTTTTATTTTTTGCATAAAATTGATTACTGATTTAGGTTTACTAACATCAAAATCCATTTTAGTTAATGCCTTAGCATAACCAGTACTTGCAATAACATAATTAGATCTTTTACTAATATCATAGATTGTATTAGAAACTTTATTTGCTAATAAAATACTTGTTGCATTAGGAAAATTATTTAAAGCAGCTATACTACCACTAGGATCTGTTCCATCCATAATAATATAATCAGGAATAAAATCATATTTATACTTAGTTAAATTAACTTCTGGATTATCGATTAAAATTTGAGTTGATGACCCATTTGTATTATTAATTAAAATATAATTAACACTTGTTGGATGTTCATAATTTATTTCTACAAAGTTAGTTCTTATACCAATACTTTCTAAATCAGATTTTATTTTATTACCATAGGTATCTCCACCAACTACTCCTGTAAAAGAAACTGGCGTTTTCCATTTTGTTAAAAGATAAGCTGCTGTGAATGCATCTCCACCGCTCATTTCTAATTTATTAGTACTATTATACTTTGTACCTTCTACTAAATAGTTAGCCAGCGGCAGTATAATATTATAAGTAGGTTTTCCAATAACTAATATTTTCATTTTATCATCCCTTTATTCTAAACTTATTATAATATAAATTTGACTTTTTATCCAGAAAAAAATACATAATAGATATGTACTTTGATTATTTTTTTTCTTTTATAACTACTTTAGCAATCATTTTGCTATTTATTAAAGTATTATTATTTACAGTAATAAAGTCAACATTAACTTTAGTAACTACTCCTCTTTTAGTCGCTGAAGAATATCCTACAACATAAGTAATAACAACTTCTTTATTTAATAAATCTTTTAACATTTAACCAGTCCTTTCAAGTATCATAATTTTATCAAATATCTATAGATTCGTAAAGTGTAACATTATTATTTAATTATTTACTAAACAAAATTTTTTCTGATTTATACTGACCTATAATGTAATATAAAATTAACGAAATATAAACTATAGAAGAAACGAGCATTAATATAATGTTTAAATAGTTGATATTCCCATTATTAACATCGATAAATAACATCGTAAAATTTAAGAAAGGTATTAGTGATAGTATAGTAGTTGTTTCTATACCAATCATAAAAGCAATCATTCCTGGAAAGAAAGATATAAATGTAAGTGGCGTTAAAGCACTTTGAGCTTCTTTAAATGTTTTTGATTTACTAGCAATAGAAATACATAAGCCACTAATAAAAATAGAATAAATAATTATTATAATTATCGCAAAAATAAACGTTGTTAAAGAATATATAATAGATATTTCTTCATATATTACAAACATATTCTGCGTTATTTTTAATGAAACCATCGCTAAAAGTAAACTGATAAATCCTGTAATAATAGATGAAATAGTTACTCCTAAAAATTTACCTAATATAATGTCTTTTGACTTAATTGGAAAGGTTAATAAAGTTTCTAATGTACCGCGCTCTTTTTCTCCAGCTGTTGTATCTGTTGCTGGATAAGTAGCTGATACAGTTATAGCCATAATAATAAATAGAAATGCATAATTTTTTATATAACTCGAAAAGAAATTATCTTTTTCAAATATATTAGTCTCAATAGTAATAATATTAATTAACTCTTCAGATTTTATATTTTTAGAATCTAAATATTCTTTTTGAAGATATTCTTTATATACATTTAAGTATCTTTCTACTAAACCTTCTCCATAAGCAGAAATTTCTGAACCATCACTATTGATAATATATTTATTATTTTCTTTTGTTAAATATAAAGTGATTTTTCCTTTTTCATATTTTTCTTTTAAATCTTTTTCAGTACCAGTTATTAATTCAATATCCATTTCTTTGGCAATTATTTTTTCTGATTCTTCTAACTCGTAAGTTACTCCAATTTTATTATACTGATTAACTTCTTTATTTATTTGATTTTCAAATAATGCTGACATACCTATTATCAGTAAAGGAATAAAAAGAGGAATAATTAACATCATTATAAGTGATTTTTTATCTCTAAACATTTCTCTTATTTCTTTCTTTAAAATATTGTATAAATTACTCTTCATTAATAGTTCCTCCTATCAATTTGAAAAATGCATCTCTTAAATTTTCGGTCTCAGTATTTTGTTTTATTTCATGTGGTGAACCAATTTCTACAATTTTACCTTTATTAATCATTATTACTCTATCACAAATATTTTCGGCTTCTTCCATATAATGAGTAGAATATAAAATTATTTTGTTTTTTTGTTTTTTATTTTTAATAAAATCTAAAATAATTTGACTCGAAATAATATCTAAACCAGTTGTTGCTTCATCTAATATTAAATATTTCGGATCATGGATTAAACATCTAGCTATATTAACTCGCTGTGTTTGCCCAGTTGATAAATTAGCTATTTTATTATATAAAAAATCTTTCATCTTTAAAATCTCAGATATTTCTTCGATTTTTTTATTTGCGATTTCTTCTGAAACATTATATATTTCAGAACACATTTTTAATAATTCATAGGTTGATAATGTATCATACAACTTTGTATTACCAGATAAGTAAGCTATTTTTTGTTTTATTTCAATTTCATTATTTTGATAATTTAAATTATCAAAATTAATTGAACCAGAGGTTGGTTCTAAAATTCCTGCTATCATTCTTAGTAAAGTTGTTTTTCCAGCTCCATTAGGTCCAAGTATTCCTATAATTTCCCCTTCTTTTGCTTCTAAAGAGATATCTTTATTGGCAAAAAACTCTTCTTTTTCTTTTTTATTAATATTTCTATTAAATTTTTTATTTATATTTTTTACTTTTATCATATTTAACCTTTCATGATTTTAATTCATTAATTTTACTATTACATTTAAACATTTGAAAGAAAAATGTTATATATATTAAGAAGATTATCAAAATAGTTAAAATTACCATTTTATTATTTGAAGTAAATAAAACTTTTATTTGAGAATATAAAACTAAAAGTTCTATCAAACTTAACATTCCAAAGACATTTCTTATTCTAGTATATAGTTCTATTTGACTTTCTTTATCTGTATATAATTCAAAGTTTCCTTTTTTTCTAAAAAAGATCCACATTCCCCATTTTTGAATAAATTCTGCTCCACTATCTTCAATTATATTTATATAATCTTTTATTTCTTTTTTTGTTTTCCCTTGAATCAAATCAATTCTATAAGTGTATTCATTTGGTTTAGATTTTTCAAACCAAAAAAAACCTAAAAAGAATGACTTCATAGCATATCCTTTTGCTGACATTGAGTTTAAAAATTTTTCTTCTTTATCTTTATCATAGTACAATCTGAATTTAATCATTTTATTATCTCCTTTCCATTTTTAATTAATTCTTCTAAACGAGATATTTCTGCTAACAAAACATTATATCCTTCTTTAGTGATAATATACTCTTTTTTCCTCCGCGATGTTTTCTCTTCACTATATAATTCAATATAGTTTTTTTCTTGTAATAAATTTAATGCACCATAGAGAGTTCCAGCCCCCATATTAATTCGTCCATTAGTTATTTCTAGGATGTATTCCATAATTCCATAACCATAGTTTGGCTTTATTAATGAAAGTAAAATATAATAAAACGATTCTGTTAAAGGTTGAACATCCATTATATCGCCTCCTGATATATAATATATCATCAGACGATATATTGTGTCAATATTAAATCAAAAAAAGAATTCTATTCGAATCCATTTTCTTTTAAGAAATTACTGAAAGCATCTATTTCGCTATATCCAGTTTGTGCTTCTACAAGTTGACCATCTTTTACAATTAAGATCATTGGTGTAGCACCGAAGTTCTCTTCCATATATTTTTCATGACTTTTTACTGTTTTTAAATTCATCATAAAATCATAACTTTCTTGATCAATTACTTTGTTTTGAGTAAAATCAATTATTTTTGCTATATCTATATACAGAACTTCTCCTAAGTCGTGTTTATCAATTGCTTCGTTTAATACTCCAGTAAATTCAACACACCATCCACAAGTATCTCTTCCTATATAAATAATAGTATTTCTACCTTTAGTGTTTTTGTTTATCTCATTAGCTTTGATTTCTGTTAACTGACTAACATCATAATCTTGTGCATGTTCTTGAGTTTCAACATCTGGTTTTGAACTTTTAGGATTATTAAAAAGTAATATAAAAGAGTTTATGCCAGTTATTACAATTAATATTATAATACTAGTAAATATCTTCTTTAATAATTCTTCAATATTTTGTTGCTTTTTCATTTTTCCTCCTACTTCTTTTTAAATTTTATCATAAAGTATATATTAGTTCAATTGTTATATATTAAAATAAAAAAAATAGATGTAATATCTATTTTTAAAATGATTTTTATTTAGATAACATTAATGTTAACTGCTCTATCATTTTTTCTTTTTTCATCAAATTCAGTATCATAAGTAACTTCTTGCCCTGCTTGAAGTTCTGTTAATCCACCATTCACTGCTGAAATGTGGAAAAAAATACCGTTATCATTTGCTTGACCATTTTCTGGAATAATAAATCCAAAGCCTTTGTCATTTTTGAAAAGTTTAACTGTTCCTTTATTCATTGTTCTTCCTCCTTTACATTATACCCCTTTATATTATAAATTATTACGCTATTTGGAAGTACCAAACTAGTATATCATGCTTATTGTGATTGAGCAAATACATTTTTCGGCTCACTATTGCTTAATTTAATTTTTAAATAATTTATATTATAGGTCCTTTTTGACCAAAACACGATAATATGATATAATTTACTTAGTTTTTAATCAAGGGACTCCTTTGTTTTAAAGGGCTCTTTTTTATGAAGTACGAATGAGTTTTTATATTAAAAATAAAAGGAGATGATTTTTTTGTTTGATGTTGGTGATTATTTAGTCTATGGTAAAGATGTTTGTAAAGTAATGGAGATTAAAAAAAAATATTATAATGATAATGATTATTATGTTCTATCTCAAGTTGATGATGAATCTTTAACAAGAGAAATTCCAATAAACAATGAAAACACCAGAGCACTAATAGAAAAAAAAGTTCTTGATAAATTAATTAAACAAATTCCAGAAATAGAACCGATTGAATTTCAAAATGATAAAATGACTGAAAATGAATATCGTAAACATCTTAATGCTGGATCACATGAAGATTTAATTAAAATTATTAAAACTTGCTGTATGAAAAATAAAGAAAAGTTAGATAATGATAAAAAAGTAAGTGCTCGTGATGAGAACTATTTAAAATTAGCTGAGAAATATTTATATACAGAACTTAGCATTGTACTTGATGTTGAATTTGATGATGTACAAAAAATTATAATTGATAAACTAGACATATTTTAAAATATGTTTTTTTTATAACTTAGATTAATATAAAAGAGTTCACAATTTGTGAACTCTTATTTTCTAATTATCAGTACGATAATTTTCATAATTGTTTCTGATTAAAAGTTTGTGTTTTCTTATTCTAATGGTTCAAGTGATAATATTTCTTTACCTTTTGATTTTGCATACTCTATTTCTTGTCTTGTGTGATTACCAATATAACCATTAACATTAACAACATATATTGCATCAGAAATATCAATCTTTTTTAAATGACATTCTTCTAATGCTTTCCAGTCTTCAGGAGTAAGTTCACTCTCTGATTGATCATATACGCATTGAATAACTGCATATCTATTTTTAAGTTCTAAATCCCACGCAATTTTTTTCATTTGATTGGCAAATCTTATGCTGCCGCATATTGTTACAACTTTTATATTATTCATTTTCATTCTCCTATTTTATTACTTGTACTGTTATATTATTCACCAATACTATTTGGCATAGAAATTAAAAAAAATTGCCGAAGCAATTTTATTATCAAAATGGCGTCCCCAGAAAGATTCGAACTTTCGACCGCACGCTTAGAAGGC
>CAYYOP010000023.1:0-11173 GCA_964473435.1 uncultured Muribaculaceae bacterium
AATTATGATGATGCTAAATCGATGGATGCGGCAATGATCATAGGTGAAAAGTACCGTATAACAATACTAAGCGACATTCTTGTTAGATTAGAATATAGTGAAACGGGAACTTTTGAAAATAGACCAACTGAGTTAATTAAATTCAGACGTTTTACTGTGCCAAAATTTACTCGTAGAGAAGATAGTCAATTTTTAGTTATAACAACACCTTATTTTAAATTAGAATATACTAAAAATAAACCATTTTTTGGTTCTAAAGTCTCACCAGAACAATTTTTGAAAATATCATTAGTTAATACTGATAAATTTTGGTACTTTGGTCATCCTGAAGCAAGAAACTTTAAAGGTGCGGGATTTAGTTTAGATAATGCTGATGGAAATGCTAATTATGGTAAAGGATTATATTCAACAGATGGTTTTGTGTCACTAGATGACTCTGATAGCTTAATCTTTAATAAAGATGGTTCACTAGGAAGAAGAAGTGATAATAGATTAGATACTTATTTATTCTTATATCGTAAAGATTTTGGTTTTTGCTTAAGAGATTACTTTAGACTAACTGGTAAACCAACTTTAATACCTAGATACTCTTTAGGTGTTTGGTGGAATAAAGATTATCCATATACAACAAAAGAATTAGAAGAATTAGTATGGAATTTTAATAATAGAGATATTCCATTATCAATAATTTTATTAAGCAAGTACTGGCATATTTTATATCCTAATACTGATACAGGATTTACTTTTAATTATGATTTATTTGACAATCCAACACAAATGATAGATATGCTTCATAATAAAAAGATTAAATTAGGGTTAAATATAGATCCTACTGGGGGTATTCATCCTGAAGAAATAGCATATGAAAGATTTAAAAAAGTTTCTGGAAGTACTGATACAGGAATATTACCATTTAATATATGTAATAAAGGAATATTAAATGCTTATCTAGATGAACTAATAAAACCATTAAATAATATTGGCGTTGATTTTTATTGGATAGACTATTATAATCCTAAAGATTTATTAACATTAAGAGCGTTAAATCATTATCATTTCACTGATTATAAAATAAATAGCAATAAAAGAGGTATGATTTTATCTCGTAATGGAATGATTGCGTCCCATAGATATCCAATACTATATTCAGGTTATACAAAAGTAAGTTGGAATAATTTAAATATGATTCCTGAATATAATTTAACAAGTTCAAATATTGGTGTCAATTGGTGGAGTCATGACATTGGTGGATATCTAGACGGTATAGAAGATCCAGAAATGTATATGAGATTTGTTCAGTTAGGAGTATATAGTCCAGTACTAAGATTATCAGCAGCAGAAAGTCATTTTTATAAAAGAGAACCTTGGTTATGGGATGCTAAGACATATTCGATAGTAAAAGATTACTTAAGAATGAGACATCGCTTAATACCATATCTTTATACAGAAGGATATAAATATTCCAATACTGGTTTACCTTTAATACAACCTATATATTACAAGTATCCAGAAATATATGATGAACCACTATATAAAAATGAATATTATTTTGGTTCCGAATTATTTATCGCACCAATTACTAATAAAAAAGATTTATTAATGAATAGAACTGTTCATCGAATATTCTTACCAAATGGAATATGGTATGACTTTAAGACAGGTAAAAAATTTGTTGGTGGAAAAAGATATGTATCATTTTATAAAGATGAAGACTATCCAGTGTTTGCTAAAAAAGGATCAATTATACCTCTTGCTATATTAGATAGTGAAGATATTAATAATACTAATCCTCCTGAAAAATTAGAAGTTCATATTTTTCCAGGTAGAAGCAATACTTATAAGTTATATGAAGATGATGGAATAACATCTTTACATGAAGAAGGACATTACTTAATAACTGATATTGATTATAATTATCAAGTAAATAACTTCACCGCAATTATTCGTCCTACTGAAGGAAAAGCAGGTATAATTCCTCAAAAAAGATTTTATAAAATAAGATTTAGAAATACTAGAAAAGCAGATGAAGTAATAATATACATTGGTGAAGATAAACAAGCTGATGTGAAATCTTATGTTGACGGAAATGATTTTATAGTTGAAGTACCAGATGCTTCCACTACAAAACAAATATCTATTAATTGTAAAGGAACAGATATAGAGATAGATGCTGAAAGAATTATTAATGAAGATATAGATACTATTATTTCTGACTTACAAATAAAGACAAGTTTAAAAGAAGAAATAGCAGCTGTTATCTTTAGTGATTCAGAAATAAAAACCAAAAGAATAGAAATTAGGAAATTTAGAACTAAAGGTTTAAATGGTAAATATATAAAGATGTTTATTAAACTACTTGAATATATTGCTGAAATCTAATATAATACTTCATAAGCAGATGAAGAAAGAGTATTAGTAAATAATAATATCTTAGAGAGTTAACGTTTGGTGCAAGTTAATATATTAAAATTTATGAACTTACTTTTGGATGTATTAGGTTATGCACCTTTAAAAGCTATAAAGATCCAATTAAGGTGGTACCGCGGTTTTTCGTCCTTTAGAAAAATCGCGTTTTTTTATTATTAGGAGGCTATATGGAAGATTTAATGTTTTTTTTAATAACATTTGTAATAATTTTTATAATATTACTAATTAATTATTATATGAAAAAAAGAAAGAATACTTTAAATAAATCAAGAGAGTTTATTTTATTAAAAACTAAATTTAAACTAACTAAAAAAGATATCAATGAAGAAAAATTAGGATTAATATTTGTCTTAGTTAATAGTCTCATAATATCTTTAACATCGCTCGTAACAACTATTATAGATGTAAACTATATTTGGCAACTAGCAATTGGTTTTGTAATGTTGATAATATTAATTTATGTAATTTATGGTTTAATTGGAAAAATATTAAGTAGAAAGAAGAAATAAAATGGAAGATATAAATAGAATAGAAGAAAAATGGCAAAAAAAATGGGAAGAAGAAAAAATATATAAATTTGATAAAAATTCTAAAAAAGAAAAACTATATTGTTTAGAAATGTTTTCTTATCCATCAGGTGCTAATCTACACATGGGACATTGGTGGAATTATGGAGTAACTGACTCTTGGGCTAGATTAAAAAGAATGCAAGGATATAATGTATTTCATCCAATGGGATTTGATTCATTTGGTTTACCTGCTGAAAACTACGCTATAGCAACAGGAGTTCATCCATCAGTATCAACAAGAAAAAATATTGAAACAATGGAAAAACAATTAGAAATACTTGGTGGTACATATGACTGGGATTATGAAATAGATACATCTAATCCAGATTACTATAAATGGACCCAATGGCTATTCTTAAAATTTTATGACAAAGGATTAGCATATAAAAAAGAAGCTCCTGTAAACTGGTGTTCATCTTGTAATACAGTTTTAGCAAATGAACAAGTAGTAAATGGAGAATGTGAAAGATGTTCATCATTAATTATTCGTAAAAAAATGAGCCAGTGGTTCTTTAAAATAACAGACTATGCAGAAGAATTATTAAATGATTTAGATAATTTAGATTGGCCAGAAAGAACTAAGAACTTACAAAGAAATTGGATAGGTAAAAGCGAAGGAGCATTTGTTACTTTCAAAATAAATGATAGTGAAGAATCATTTAAAGTATTTACTACAAGAGCAGATACATTATATGGTGCAACATACTGTGTACTAGCACCAGAGCATGATTTAGTAAATAAAATAACTACTGATGATCAAAAAGAATTAGTTGAACAATATCAACTAGAGGCAATTAAACAAAGTGAAATAGATCGAACAAGTACTGTAAAAGAAAAAACAGGTGTCTTTACTGGCGCATATGCAATTAATCCAGTAAATAATAAACTTATACCAATATGGATAGCAGACTATGTTTTATCTACATATGGAACTGGCGCTATAATGGCTGTTCCAGCACATGATGATAGAGATTTTGAATTTGCTAAAAAATTCGATTTAGAAATTATCCCTGTAATAAAAAGTGATCAAGAAGAAATGCCTTATTTAGAAGATGGAATTCATATAAATTCAGAAGAATTAAATGGTTTATTAAAAGATGAAGCAATTGAAAAAATAACAAATAAATTAGAAAAAGATAACATTGCTGAAAAAACAATAAATTATAAATTAAGAGATTGGTTAATATCGCGTCAAAGATATTGGGGATCTCCAATTCCTATAATTTATTGTGATCAATGCGGAATAGTTAAAGTACCAGAAAAAGATTTACCGGTATTACTACCAGAAAATGCAGAATTTACTCCTGATGGAGAAAGTCCATTAAAAAAATCAAAAGAATTCATGAATTGTAAATGCCCTGAGTGTGGAAAAGATGCTACAAGAGAATGTGATACTTTAGATACATTCGTATGTTCATCTTGGTACTATTTAAGATATCCAGATGCTAAAAATAAAAACGAAGCATTTAATCCTGAACTTATTAACAAATTATTACCAGTAGATAAATATGTCGGAGGTATAGAACACGCTGTTATGCATTTGTTATATTCTAGATTTTTCACTAAAGCATTAAGAGATATGGGGTACTTAACATTTGATGAACCATTTAAATCATTAGTACATCAAGGAATAATACTAGGTTCTGACGGAGAAAAAATGAGTAAGAGTAGAGGAAATACTGTTGCTCCAGACCCAATTGTAAAAGAATATGGTGCTGATATACTAAGAAATTACCTAATGTTTGGATTCAATTATATTGATGGAGGTCCATGGACAGATGACGGAATAGTAGCTATTAATAAATTCTATAACAGAGTAGAAAGATTAATTAATAGTTATGATCAAAAAACAATCAATAAAGAAATCCCAGAAATAGAAAAAGTTCTTCATAATACAATCAAAAGTGTTACTGAAGATACAGAAATATTTCAATTTAATACATCACTAGCTAGAATCATGGAATACACTAATGCATTAGTTAAATATGAACAAGAAGGTATACCTAAATATTATTTAGAGCAATTACTTCTATTACTAGCGCCTTTTGCACCTCATATTACAGAAGAACTTTGGTGTGAAGTATTAAAAAATAATTTTAGTATTCATAATGAAACTTATCCTATATATGATGAAAGTAAAACAAAAAGTGATGAACAAGAAATAGGAGTCCAAGTTAATGGTAAACTAAGAGGATCTATTTTAATAAATAAACAAATGACAGAAGAAGAAATAAAAAATATTGCTATTAATGAAGAGAATGTTAAAAGACATCTTGAAGATAAAGAAATAACAAAAACAATAGTAATACCTAATAAGATAGTTAGTATTGTAGTAAAATAACTCAAATAGACCAATTGTAATTGGTCTATTTATATGTTAAAATCTAATTGAAGATATACTGTATATAAATTAGGAGGCTATATGAAATTTTTAAAAAAATTATTTAAAAAAAATGAAGTACAAGAAGAAATCATAAATGAAATACAGCCTAATTTAATGGATCCTGAAATTAATTTAATGGCAGATGATCCATTATCTAAAATTATAAGTGAACCAATTATTGAAAAGGAACCGGAAATAATTGAAACACCAATAATTACTGAGAAGCAATTAGTAACTGATTTACCAAAGATTAAAAAAGAAAAAGTTAAAGAGGAAGTAAAACTTCAAAATGCTTTTAATATACCAATGCAAAAGCCTTCAGCAGAAGTATTAGATATTGATGAAAGTGAAAATGTAAATTTACAGAGAACACAAAAGTTCTGTCCAGAGTGCAAAACACCTAATGATGTCTTAAATAAATTTTGTGTATCTTGCGGATATAATTTTAAATGATATTTTATATCATTTTTTTCTTGACATACTTTTTTGGATATTATATGATTGATGTGTAATAGAGTACACATAGGAGTAGCAGATGATAAAAGTAATAACTGGACCAATGTTTAGTGGAAAATCAGATATATTATTAAATGAATATGAAAATAAGTATCATAAGAGCAAAATATTACTATTTAAACCCTCTATAGATACTAGAGATTTAGGAATAGTAAAAACTAGAAAAGGTAAAGAAGTAAAAGCAATTTTAATTAAAGATATTATTGAAATAAAAGATTATTTAACTGATAAAATAACTACCATTTTTATAGATGAAGGAAACTTTTTAATGGGTGATGTAGATCACTTACTTAATTTATCTATAAATAATGATATTGATATTTTTATTTCAGGACTTAATTTAACAAGTGAACAAAAACTATTTGGTATTATGCCTAATATATTAGCAGTTGCTGATCAGATTATATTAACAACTGCTTCATGTAATGATTGCAATCGTGATGCAATATATACTTATTATGATGGTCCAAAAGATGCTGAAATTTTAGTTGGAAATGATAATTATATGGCATTATGCTCTAGTTGTTTAAGGAAGAGAAGATTAAATGGAAGTAAAAAATAAATTATATAAGAATCAAGGAATTCATGTTATAACTGCTATTTTTACTGTAGAGCAAGGCATAACAAAAGTTTTGTTAGTAAAAAGAACTAATAAACCCTTTGAAGGAGACTGGGTATTAACTGGAGGAGCATTATATAATAACGAAGATTTATATGATGGCGCTTTAAGAGAAATAAAAGAAAAATCTGGAATAGAAGATATATCTATAACAGAATTTAAAACATTTGGAAAAGTAGATCGAAGTCCCGTTATGCGAATGGTAGCAGTAGGTTTCTTTGGAGTAATAGATTCTAAGAGAGTAAAAGTATTAAGAGAAACTAAAACAACTTCTAATGCCGATTGGTTTCCGATAGATAAAATACCACCGTTAGGTTTTGATCATGAAGAAATATTAGAAGCAGCTTTAAAAGAATTACAAAAAAAGATAATTAATTCAAATATATTAAAAACTTTATATCCAGAAACAGTAACTATTCCAGAATTACAAAAAGTATATGAAGCTATTCTCAATAAGAAATTTGATCGACGTAATTTTAGAAAAAAAATATTAAGTTTAGATATATTGGATGATACTGGATTAACTAGTCCTTTTGATGGTAATAGACCAGCAAAATTATATAAATTTAAGAAAAAAGTAGAAAATAAGGAAGTGTTTTAATGAAAGGTAAATTAATAGTAATAGAAGGAACAGACTGTTCCGGAAAAGCAACTCAATCAAAAAAAGCAGTAGAAAGATTAAATAAAGAGGGAATAAAAGCAGAACTTTTATCATTTCCAATGTATGATACTCCTACTGGACAAATTATAGCGTCCAATATTTTAGGTAAACCAGCATATGGAAAATGTACATTCCCTGAGGGAACAACTAATATTCCTCCTAAAGTAGCGGCGCTTTATTATGCTGCTGACAGAGCATACAACGTAAATAAAATAATTGAGCAATTAGATGCTGGAGTAAATGTTATATTAGATAGATATGTCGAATCTAATATGGGACATCAAGGTGCTAAATTAGAAACAGAAAAAGAAAAAATAGAAATGTTATTATGGTTAGAGCATTTAGAATTTAATTTGTTGGACTTACCTAAACCTGATAAAATAATATTTTTACATCTTCCATTTGAAGTGGGAAAAAATTTAAGATCGTGTCGAGTAGAAGAGTTGGATGGCGCTGAAAAAGATGAAAATCATTTAATAAACGCTGAACAAACTTACTTCTTAATGAAAGAACGATATAAGTTTGATTTAATCAACTGTACAGAAGATAATAAAGTAAGATCAATTGAAGATATCCATGAAGAAGTTTATAAATTAATTAAATCATATCTTTAATTCTAATAAAAGTGCCAATCAAATGTAAATGATTTAGAATAATATCGATTTTTAGAAATTGATTATGTATAATATATAAGAGAAATGAGAAAATTTGCAATAATTTTTATGAAATCGACAATATTTATTTGCTAAAAGTGTTATTCTCTTTTAAGGAGGATGATATGAAAGTAAAAATGTTTGATGAATCTCATGAAAAAGATTTGGAAAGTTCAATAAATTCTTTCTTAGAATCAGTTGCCGAACTTCTTGATATTAAATACTCTGTTGCATTAGCAACAAATGGAGAAGAACAAATATATTGTTTTACGGCAATGGTAATTTATAGAGATTTGTGAGTGACATAAATAATGAAAAAAAACAGTTTTATAGAAGGTACGTTTATCGCTACAGCATCAGTAATATTAGTAAAAGTATTAGGGATGATTTATGTTGTGCCTTTTTATATAATTGTAGGCTCTAAAGGTGGAGCGTTATATAGTTATGCATATAATATATATTTAATATTTCTAGGAATATCTTCAGCAGGAATACCTAGTGCAATAAGTAAAATTATTAGTGAATATAACGCTATAGGTATGACTGAAGCAAAAACCAGAGCATTTAAACTCGGTAAAAAGTTTATTGGATATATCTCAGTCGCGTCATTTATTGTTTTATTTATATTAGCTGAAGAGTTAGCTACTTTAATTTTAGGCGACTTATCGGGCGGTAATACTATTAAAGATGTTTCATTTGTTATTAGATGTGTATCTTTAGCAGTATTAGTAATCCCACATTTAAGTGTAACTAAAGGTTATCTACAAGGACACAACTATATTACTCCATCATCAAACTCTAATTTAATTGAACAAATAGTGAGAATATTTATTATATTAAGTGGTTCTTATTTAGCGTATAAAGTTCTTGATTCTAGTTTAACTATAGCAGTAGGTATAGCAGTATCAGGAGCATTCGTTGGTGGTTTAATCGCATATCTCTATTTAAAAAGGGATATTAATAAAAATAAAGTTGCCTTAAATTTAGATAAAGAATATGAAAAAGATCCGATTACGGATAAAGAAATAATAAAAAAAATTGCTACTTATGCTGTACCATTTATTATTATAAATTTAGTTAATAATATATATAGTTTTACTGATATGGTATTAATCTTAAGAACTTTAGATAATTTGGGTTATACAGCTCATGATGTAGAATTCATAACTAGTGCAATCTCTACTTGGGGAAGTAAATTATGTATGATAGTTAACTCAATAGCTATGGGAATGACTGTAAGTTTAATTCCAGCAATAGTAGAAGCATATGCTGTTAAAAAATGGGATGAATTAAATGAAAAAATTAATAAAGCATTACAGATTATTATATATATATCTTTACCTTTAACATTAGGTTTATCTATATTAGCAGTTCCAGTTTGGACAATCTTTTATAATATAAATCCATATGGTGGAAAGATATTAAGAGTATTAATATTCACTGCACTTTCAGCTAATTTATATATGATAGTTACTTCTGCTTTACAAAGTTTAAATAAATTTAAAGCAGTATATAAATCAAGTATCTTTGGGTTCTTATTTAAAGTAGTCCTAAATGTTCCGTTAATGATTCTATGTAACTATATTGGTATCGGAGCATACTATGGAGCACTAGCGTCAACTTTGATTAGTTTTGCTATATCTATATATATAGGTTTACGTGCAATAGGTGAAGAGCATAAAATGTCTTATAAAGACACTTATATACAAGTATTTAAAATATTAGTTCCAGCAGCTGTTATGACTATAGTATTAGTAATAATGAATATGTTTTTACCATTTAATGTATATAGTCGTACATCATCAGTACCAGTAATAATTATAAACGCTGTAGTAGGTGGAATAATATATATTGGACTTAGTTGGAAAATGAATATACCGCAACATATTTTTGGTGGAAAAGATTTAGAAAAAATCATAAAAAAACTTACTTTTGGTAAGTTTAAAATAAAAACTAAAAATTAAACCATATACATTGAATTAGAATAATTATAATCTTGTTCAACATAGGTACCACCGGTTCCTATATCACCTTCTAATTTACTTATTCTAGTTTCTAAACGGTTAATTTGTCTCTCAATTTTAGATAGTCGTGAGTCTATGTCAGTAGGCATATTGGGGTTTCCCATTCCTTGATTGGGATTAAAATTGCCATTAAGTGGTGGTCCAGCATAAAAATTAGCATTACTGCTTATTTGTCCTGGAACTCCAGACATCATCATATTAGGATTTGCCATATTGGGATTCATCATATTAGGATTCACACTATTAAAACCTGTGTTTTCAAAAAAAGCGTTTCGATCTTTCTTCATTATTTTCACCTCTAGACTATTATATGTGAAACGATTATAAATGTTTATTAAGGAGTTATTTCATATGCGATTAAGAAATGTAAAAAATGCTAAAGAGATTGTAACCAATCATTCTTTAGTAATAACTAAACTAACAAAAGAGACTTTTAAAAATAATAACCCAGTTCATATTGAAATAGGAATGGGCAAAGGGGACTTTATTATTGGAATGGCAGAAGCCTATACTAATATAAACTTTGTTGGAATAGAAAAATATGAATCTGTTCTAGTAAGAGCGTTAGAAAAGATAGAAGAATTGCCTGATAATTTAAAATTTATCAGTGCTGATGCTAAAGAATTAGATCAATTAGTAGATTTAAAAATAGAGGCATTATATCTAAATTTTTCTGATCCTTGGCCTAAAACACGTCATGAAAAAAGAAGGTTAACTAGTAAAGGATTTTTAAAACTTTATGAAACTCTGTTTGATAAACAAATAAATATATATCAAAAAACAGATAATAAAGGTTTATTCGCATACTCATTATCTTCTTTAAGTCAAAATAATTACATTTTAAAAAAAGTTTCATTAGACCTTCATAAGACTGATATACCTAATATATTAACTGAATATGAAAGAAAGTTCTCTTCAATGGGAGTAACTATTAATTATTTACACGCTTCTAAAGAGATTTAAAAAACAATATATGTTTGATATAATAAATAAATAGGAGAACCATATGAAAAAAATAATGATAATTATAATTTCTTTTTTACTATTAACAGGGTGTACTAATATAAATAACGCTTCTGTTGAGAACATAATAACTGAAATTCAGGGAAGTAAGCTAAACTTACATAATACATACCGTAAAGGATATAAATATTATTTACCAACTAACTTACAGGTAAAAGAGGTAAAGACTTTCAACGAGATACTTTCTCATCAAGGAAATAAATACTATATGTATGTTGATATAGTTAGTTATTATGAAAAAATAGAAAAAGAGTATGAAATAAATCCTAATAGTTATATAAGTCAAATAATTAATTAT
>CAYYOP010000024.1:0-210 GCA_964473435.1 uncultured Muribaculaceae bacterium
TTCCATATTTAGGAAAATCACCTTCAATTTCATAATCAATAACAATATTATCTTTGTTACGAATTGGTTTTACTTTCGCGTATTTAATAGCTGATAAACTATCTGTAATAACTGATAAACCTGCTATTCCAAAAGCCATTAATCGTTCTATATGAGTATCATGTAAGGCCATTTGGCTTTTTTCATAAGCATATTTGTCATGCATATAAT
>CAYYOP010000024.1:220-10784 GCA_964473435.1 uncultured Muribaculaceae bacterium
TGAATAATATTCATCGCATCTACATAAATTTTAACAGTTTTTGCTAAAACTTGTTTATATGCTTCTTTAACTTTGTCATAATCTAAATATTGATCAGTAATTGGATTGATTCCATCAATTATTTTTATGTTTTGTATTTCATCAATACCACCATTAATAGTATATAATAATACTTTTACTAGATTACATCTGGCTCCAAAGTATTGCATTTGTTTACCTAACTTCATTGCAGATACACAACAAGAAATACCATAATCATCTTCATAACTATTTCTCATTAAATCATCATTCTCATATTGAATCGAACCTGTTTTAATTGACATATCTGCACAATATTTTTTAAATGTTTCTGGTAATTTTTCAGACCATAAGATAGTCATATTTGGTTCTGGAGCAGGTCCTAAGTTATCTAGTGTATGTAAATATCTAAATGAAGTTTTAGTAACAAGAGGAATACCTTGATTAGTAACTCCACCGATAGACTCAGTTACCCAAGTAGGGTCTCCAGCAAACAACTCATCATATTCAGTAGTTCTTAGATGTCTTACTAAACGAAGTTTAATAATGAATTGATCGACTAATTCTTGAATTTCCTTTTCAGTAATTAAATTATCTTTTAAATCACGTTCAAAATAAATATCTAAGAAAGTTGCTGTTCTACCTAAAGACATTGCCGCACCATTGTTTTCTTTAACTGCGGCTAAATAAGCAAAATATAACCATTGAACAGCTTCTTTACTATTTTTAGCTGGTATAGAAATATCAAAACCATATTTTAATGCCATGCTTTTCATTGCTGTTAATGCTTTTATTTGATCAGTAACTTCTTCTCTTAGTCTAATAGTGTCTTCATTTATATCAGTAATATTTTTTAAATCTTTTATTTTTTCATTAATTAAATGATCAACACCGTATAAAGCAACACGCCTATAATCACCAATTATTCTTCCTCTACCATAAGCATCTGGTAAACCTGTAATTATTCCTACTTTACGTGCTAATCTAATTTCACTAGTATATGCATCAAACACTCCTTGATTATGAGTTTTATGAGTTTGTTCATATATAAGTTTTAAATCTAAATTATGGTTTAAATTATTATCTTTTAAAATTTTAGCAACAGTTTTATAACCACCTTCAACATTTACAATTCTTTTAAGTGGTTCATCTGTTTGAAGACCAAATATAACTTCATTATCCTTATCAATATAACCAACAGGAAAATTATCTATTCCTGATATATGTTCTAAATCAATAGAGATTGTATTGTTTAAAATTTCATTTTCTATTAATTTTTCACACTTATTCCAAAGTAAATCTGTTTTAGTTGAAATATCTTCTAAAAAAGATTCATCTCCTATATATAGTTGATAATTCGATTTAATAAAATCATCAACATCTATACTTTTTTTCCACCTTTCACCACGAAAATTTTTCCATTCTTTCATCTATGGTGCACCTCCTATTTTTGTATACTAATTGTACCATAAAATTAGACAAAAAGTTTATTAAAATAATAGTTTTCTTTTTATTTCTTTTTAGCATATTATTAATTGGTGATATGATGTTTCATTATAATATTCAAAAAAGGTTATATATAACATACTTAATTATATTAACAGTATTTATAGCAATTATAATAAGACTTTTTTATGTACAAGTTTTCAAAACTAAATATTTAAACGAACTGGCCCATAATTTATGGAGTAGAAATCTACCTATATTAGCAGACAGAGGTCTTATTACAGATCGTAATGGTATTGTATTAGCTGATAATATAACAACAACAAGTTTAGTAGTAATACCAAATCAAATAAAAAACAAAGAAAATGTCGCCAGGGATTTATCTGCTATTTTAAATACTGATTATTTAGATATTTTTAAACATGTTTCTAAAAGAACTGCTATAGAAAGAATTCATCCAGAAGGTAGAGGACTAAGTTATGATATAGCTGAAAAAATAAACAACTTAAATTATGATGGTGTTTACTTAGTAAAAGAATCTAAAAGATATTATCCACATACCGCACTTTTGTCTCATGTTTTAGGTTATGTTGGAATTGACAATCAAGGTTTATCTGGTATTGAACTAGAATATGATAAATATTTAAAAGGTACAAATGGTGCGATTAAATATTATTCTGATGGAAAAGGTGCGAGATTAAATTTAAGTGAAGTTTATGAAGAACCGGTTAATGGAAATAATATATCTTTGACTATTGACCTTAAAATTCAAGAAGCAGCAGAAAGAGAACTTGATAATGTAATGACAAGTTTAAATCCAGAACAAGCTTTAATTCTAGTAATGGATCCTAATACTGGGGAAATAATTGCAATGAGTAGTAGACCTAACTTTGATGGAAATAAGTATCAAGATTATAATATAGAAACAATAAATAGAAATTTACCAATATGGGCAACATATGAACCAGGGTCAACATTTAAAATAATAACTATTGCATCTGCATTACAAGAAAACAAATTAAATTTATTTGAAGATCATTATTATGATAGTGGTTCTATAATGGTAGATGGAGCTCGTATCAAGTGTTGGAAAGCAGGAGGACACGGTTCACAAACATTCTTAGAAGTAGTTCAAAACAGTTGTAACCCAGGATTCGTAGTTTTAGGTGAAAGATTAGGAACTAAAACTCTTTATGATTACTTAATAAAGTTTGGTTTTGGAACTAAGACAGGAATTGACTTAAATGGAGAATCATCTGGAATACTATTTAAATTAGATCAAATGGGACCTGTAGAGACAGCAACAACAGCCTTTGGACAAGGAATAAGTGTTACGCCCCTACAACAAGTAAGAGGAGTAAGTGCGGCTATAAATGGTGGATCTTTATATACTCCATATATAGTTAGAAGTATAAGTGAACCAGAAACAAATGAAATGATAGTTTTAAATAAACCTAAACTTATTAGTCAAGTCATATCAAAAGAGACATCAGACATGGTTAAATATGCTTTAGAGCGAGTAGTATCAAATGGAACAGGTCGAAATGCCTATATTGAAAATTATCGAGTAGGTGGAAAAACTGGAACAGCTCAAAAAGTAAATAATGGTGTATACATGACAGGTAACTATATATTATCATTCATAGGATTTTTACCAGCAGATAACCCGAATTATATAGTATATGTCGCTATAGATAACCCTAAGGGAGTTACTCAGTATGGTGGAACAGTAGCCGCTCCAATAGCGAAAAATATAATGTTAAGTATAATTGATTATAAAGGATATAAACCTCAAAAGAACGAATTAACAAGACAATATACTTGGTTAGACACAAAGTATGTTTATTTAGAAAATGTAGAAGGAAGAGATGTTTCTGAAGTTAAAAACATCTTAAAGAACTTTAAAGTCGAATATAGCGGAACTGGAACTAAGATAATTAGTCAAAGTCCTAAGGGTGGAACAGATGTAAAAGAAGGAAGTATAGTAAAATTAATGTTAAATTAATGTTTACAATAATTGAAGTTTAATAGTATAATGAATAAAGAGGTGCATATAATGTTAATTTTAGCAAAATCAGTACTAGGACTAATGTTAGGATTTGTCCTATCTTTAATTACAGCGGTAATATTAATACCCTTATTAAAAAAATTGAAGGCAGGTCAAACAGTTAGTCGTTTGATAAACAAAAGACATTTAAAAAAAGATGGTACTCCAACTATTGGTGGATTAATATTTATAATACCAACTATTATAATAATGTTACTTCTTTATTTAAGAGGATCAATAGATATGAACTCCAATATAACAATATTACTATATGTATTTATATGTTATGGAATATTAGGTTTTGTTGATGATTTTATGAAAATAAGATATAAAAATAATAAAGGATTACCAACATTAACAAAGTTGTTTTTTCAAATAATAATTGCGTTAGTATTTTATGTTATATATAAATATAATGGTGGAGATTCAAGTCTAGTTATATATTCTTTAAAGAGTCCATTAAAAATAAATATACCACTAGGGTGGGGATTTGGAATATTTATACTATTAGTATTAGTAGGAACTACTAACGCTGTTAATATAACAGATGGGTTAGATGGTTTATGCGGGGGATTGTCAGTAATGGCATTGATTGCTTATGGTGTTATAGCTTGGGGCGCTACTTGGGTTCCTGGATATCAAGAACTAGCAATATTCTCATTTGTATTAGTAGGCTCATTATTAGGATTTCTAGTATTTAATACCCATCCGGCCAAAGTATTTATGGGAGATACAGGTTCACTCGCAATTGGAGGAGCACTAGCAACACTAGCTATTTTAACTAAACATGAACTATCTTTACTATTAATAGGTGGTGTATTTGTTGCAGAAACTTTAACAAGCTTAATTCAAATTATAGCTATAAGAAAGTTTAATAAAAAAGTATTTAAAAAAGCTCCTTTACATCATCATTTTGAGGAACTAGGCTGGGTAGAAACAGATATTGTAAAACTTTTCTGGGTAATAGGAATATTATTAGCAATGATAGGAATAATTTACGGAGTATGGTTATAAATTAATTATAATGGGGGTTATAATGTGAAAAGAAATATGTTTATAATTATTACATCAGTAATACTACTTGCAACCTTTGGTTTATTAATGGTTTATTCATCAAGCAGTATTTGGAGTGAATATAAATTTGGTGATTCATTATATTTTGTAAAACACCAAGGTTTATTTTTAATAGTAGGTATAATAATAATGTTTATATTATCTAAAATAGATCATAAAATATATTACAAAAAAGCAAATTGGATAATTCTAATTTGCTTTTTATTATTAGGGCTTGTCCTTATACCAGGAATAGGAACAGTAAGAAATGGATCTCGAAGTTGGTTTGGTATTGGTTCATTCGGAATACAACCAAGTGAATTTGCTAAAATCGGATTAATTATTTTTGTTGCAAAATATTTAGCAAACAATGAAAAAGAAATGACAAGTTTTAAAAAAGGCGCTCTACCTATATTAATAATTATTTTTATATTTTTCGGACTTATAATGCTCGAACCTGACTTTGGAACAGGAATGGTTATTGTAGGAACTTTAATAAGTATGATTTTTGTTTCAAATATCCATTTAAACTTTTTTGCATATGCTGCAGTTGCTGGTTTAACTGGAATGGTTGCTTTGATAATTGCAGCTCCATATAGGATTGCCCGTATATTATCTTATTTAAATCCTTGGAGTGATCCATTAGGTTCAGGATTTCAAATTATACAAAGTTTATACGCTATTGGTCCTGGAGGTTTATTTGGATTAGGATTTGGAAATTCAATTCAAAAACATTTCTATTTACCAGAACCGCAAACAGACTTTATCTTTGCAATCATAAGTGAAGAATTTGGATTTCTAGGAATCATTATTCTTGCAACATTATATTTGATTTTATTTTATAAAGTATTAAAAATTAGTATAAGTTCAAATGATTTATTTTCTAAATATCTATCTTTTGGTTTAATAATCGGAATTATGATTCAAACAGTACTAAATATCAGTGTAGTTATTGGATTAGTACCAGTAACCGGAGTTACTTTACCATTCTTTAGTTACGGTGGTTCATCATTATTAGTTTCATTAGCGAGTATAGGAATAATTTTAAACATTTGTAAAGATGTAAAATAACTGTAATAAAAGATTATATAAATAAGTGATATAATAAAAGTATTATCAATATAAAACAAATTTATAAATTAATTTGATATAATTTATTTAGGGTGAAGAATTTTATGAAATTAGAAAAAGAAATAACCGTCAAGGTAAATTGTAATTATAAGTCATTGCACGCTGATTTAATAAATAAGGGATTTAAAATAGTAGAAGAATATCAAGTAAATGATATTTATTTAGCTCCAACTTTATCGATCTTAATACTTCATCAATTTCAGAAATTTTGCAATCATGTATTCTTATAAGAGATGTTGTTGGCATTATTAAAAAAATGGTATATAAGTATAAAAAATATAACGAATTTAATGAAATATTAGAACAAGGCAAGGTTCAATGTAAAATCGATAATGTTGAAGATGCATTAAGATTTATGGAAAAAATAAATTATAAAAATATTTTTACAGTTGAAGATAAATGTATTGTTTATTCAAATAATGAAATTGTATTGGTAATTGAAATAGTTAATAATAAATATCTATTTATTGAAGTAGAAGATACAAATGAACATACAGATAAAGTATATACAGACATAGAAAACATGAAAAAAGATCTCTTGTCATTAAAATTAGATTGCGATTATTCAAATTATTTTATTAGAAAAGCTGAACTGATTTTCGCAGATAAATATAGAAATAATTAAAAGGATAACTAACGTGGTAAATATAGTTGAATATGATTCAAAATAGGAAGAATTTGTTACAAGATCTATTTCTATAATTACAAGAATATATTGCCTTAGTAGATAAAGAAAAATATAATATTTTAACTAAAGAATATAGGGAAAAATATTTTAAAAAATTGGATATTGAAAAAAAAATAACATTTAAGAATACTAATACTGGTAAAACAAAAGATGTTTTATTTGAATTCGATTCTTATAAGAGATAAAAGAAGATTAAATAATATAATTATAAAAAGACTTAACTTTTGTTAAGTTTTTTGCTGCATTCATTAATTTAAAGATTAAAAAAAGATTTTTATATTAACAATTAAAACTTGATAAATAATTAAATTAATTAAGTTTTTTTTACATAATTCGACAAAAAATCAAAATTTGTTGCATTTTTCGACATATTGTATTATAATATCCCTCACAAAAGGGAGGGTTTTATGGAAGAAATTAATATATTAGATATCTTAAAATACTTAAAGAAAAAAATAAATGTAATATGTGTAAGCTCATTAATATTCTTGATAATAGGAATTATATTTACAAATTATATTCAAGTGCCAAAATATAAAAGTGAAACCACTTTATTATTATCATTAAAAAACAAAGAAAGTAATGTTTATAATCAAAATGAGTTGGCTTTAAATCAAAATTTAATAGCTACTTATACAGAAATAGTTAAAAGTAAAAAAGTTTTAAATCAAGTAATTGATGATTTAGATTTAAAATTAACAATCGAAGAATTAACGAAAATGATTTCTGTTACATCTGAAAAAAACACGTTATTGATTACAATAGCGGTTTCATCATTGAATAAAAATCAATCAATGATGATTGCAAATCATACAGCTAAGATATTTATAAAAGAAATTGAAACACTATTAAGCCTTGAAAATATAGGTATTATAGATAAAGCTACTGTAGCAGATGAAGCTTACAATGTTAAGCCAGCACAACAAATTATTTTATCAACAACCGTTGGTATGGCTTTATCAATTGTAATTTTATTAGTTTTCTATGTTTTAGATACAACAGTTAAAAATGAAGAACAAATTGAAAAGGAAACAAGTTTACCTGTAATAGGCGCTATTCCTAAAAATAAAAATAGAACAAAAGTGCAAAAAGATTTATTTGTTTTTAATTATCCAAAATCTAGATTAAGTGAATCGATAAAAAGTATTAAAACAAATTTACAATTTTCATCTATTGACAAAGATATTAAAACTTTATTAATAACAAGTTCAATGCCTGGAGAAGGAAAAAGCTTTGTTGCATCTAACTTAGCTACTACATTTGCAAGCAGTAAAGCAAGAGTATTATTAATTGATTGTGATCTTAGAAGAGGAAGACAACATCAAATATTTGATGCTATAAATCATATGGGTTTATCTAACCTTTTAATTGATGACGTTAAAAATTATAGAAAATATATAAAAGATACAGGAATAAAACATATCAAAATTATTACAGCTGGTACAGTTCCACCAAATCCAAGTGAATTATTAGGATCTCAAAAATATAAGAAACTAATAGAAATGTTAAGAAATGAATTTGATGTTATCATTTTAGATTGTCCGCCAGTTAATGGTTTAGCTGATACTTTAGAAATAAGTGCCTTAGCTGACAGCGTTATTATTGTATGTGCCCAAAATAAAACCAAAATGGCTTTATTAAATGAAACTAAAAGAGTATTAAATCAAATAAATACAAAAGTAACTGGAGTCATAATGAATAAGGTTGATTTAAAAAATTCTAAAACTTATGAAGGGTATTATGACTAATGAAAGACATACACAGTCATTTACTTTATGAAATGGATGACGGTTCTTCTAGTATAGAAGAAAGTATTTATATAATAAAACAGTTAGTTGAAATAGGCTATACCGATCTTATTTTAACTCCTCATTATATAGAAGACAGTAAATATAATGCTAATAATAGTAATAAGTTAAATCACTTAAATCAATTAAAAAAAGAACTAATAAAAGAAAAAATAGATATTAATTTGTATTTAGGTAATGAAGTTTATGTAACAAATGAATCAATTGAACTTAATAATAATAAAAAAATAACAACACTAGCAGATAGTAAATATATATTAGTAGAATTTTCTTTATATAAAAAAAATGAGGAAAACAAAGAGATATTATTAGATATCTTAAAACAAGGTTATATACCTGTTTTAGCACATCCAGAAAGATATATTGAATACCAACAAGATCTTACTTTTTACCAAGAACTGGTTAAAGAAGGAATACTACTACAAGGAAATTTATTTAGTTTAGTTAGTAAAAGTAATAGTAAAAAAACACTAATAAAATTACTAAAAAACAATTTAATTCATTTTATAGCAACCGATATTCATAAAAAAGAAGACTTAGAACTATTTGATAAAGCAATGAAAAAATTAAATAAAACAATAAATAAAGAAAAACAAAATGAATTATTAAATACAAATATTAAAAAAATATTAGATAATGAAAAGTTTGGGGGATTAGAATAATATGTATGATTTAGCAGGAGAAGTAAGAGAACTAGAAAGAGAAAAAACAGAAAGTAAAATATTATATTTTACTATCAAAAGAGTGTTTGACTTTATATTTTCTTTAGTATGCTTAATAGCTTTAAGTCCAGTTTTTATATTAATCGCTTTATTAATTAAATTAGACTCAAAAGGTCCAGTATTTTTTTTACACAAGCGTGTTGGTAAAAATTGGGAACCTATTAAGTTATTTAAATTTAGAACCATGGTTACTAATGCCGAAGAATTACTTAAAACATTAACAATAGAACAACAAAGAGAATTTAAAGAAAACTTCAAATTAGAAAATGATTTTCGAATTACTAAAATCGGAAAAATTTTGCGTAAAACTAGTTTAGATGAATTACCTCAAATTATTAATATATTAATAGGAAATATGAGTTTAATTGGTCCAAGACCAGTTGTAACTGAAGAATTAGAAAAATATGGTAATAATAAATCAGAATTTCTAAGCGTGACTCCAGGTTTAACTGGATGGTGGGCTTGTTCTGGTAGAAGTAATATCACTTATGAAGAACGTATTAAGTTAGAATTATATTATGTACGTAATTGTTCAATCAAATTAGATATAAAAGTATTTTTCAAAACAATAAAAAGTGTTCTTAAAAAAGAGGGCGCTAAGTAATGAAGTCAACTGTAAGAATTGCCCATATAATGGGGAAATGGTTAGGTGGCGGAGTAGAGGCTGTTGTTATGAACTATTATCGTAATATGGATAGAGAAAAAATTCAATTTGATATATATTGTGATAGTGATTCAACAAATATTCCATATGAAGAAATAGAATCATTAGGCGGAAGAGTGTTTTTAGTTCCTCCTTATCAAAAGATGTTTCTTTATCAAAAAGAATTAATAAAATTATTTAAAGAAAATAATTATAAAATTGTTCATTCTCATATAAACACTTTATCGATATTTCCATTAATAGCCGCAAAAAAAGCAGGTGTTCCTGTTAGAATAGCACATAATCACAGTACAGCAGGAAAAGGTGAGTTTAAAAGAAATATTATTAAATATGCTTTAAGACTTTTTGCAAAAATTTATCCAACAGATTATTTTGCTTGTGGAGAATATTCAGGAAGATGGCTTTTTAGTAATAAAACATTTGATCAAGGTAGAGTAACAGTAATCAATAATGCAATAGACATGTCAAAATTTAGATTTTCTAATGAAATAAGAGATGAAGTCAGAAAAGAATTAAATGTTGGGAATAAAATAGTTTATGGTCATGTAGGAAGATTTGTAAATCAAAAAAATCATTTAGGATTAATTGATATATTTAATGAAATTTACAAAAAAGAAAAAAATAGTATATTAATTTTAATTGGTGAAGGCCCTTTAGAAGAATCAGTAAAAAATAAAGTAAAAGAATTAAAATTAAGTAAGGCGATTAAATTTTTAGGTATTAGAAAAGATGTTAATCGTTTAATGCAAGGTATGGATGTATTCTTACTCCCATCATTTTATGAAGGATTACCAGTTGTTGGAGTAGAGGCTCAGGCATCAGGTTTGTTATGTTTCTTATCAACTGATATGACAAAAGAAACCAAAATACTTGATAAAACAACATTTATTTCATTAAAAGAATCTCCAGAAAAATGGGCTGAAATAATTTTGAAAACACTAAAAGATGATACTAGAGAAGATAGTTATAAAGAATTTCAAGACAAAT
>CAYYOP010000025.1:0-10632 GCA_964473435.1 uncultured Muribaculaceae bacterium
TTGCTTGTCCACCTTCCCAAATAGCAAATATTTCTTTTAAATTAGCACTAAAATAATCCCAGTTAAATATTACAAAATATATTCTTGCGCCTACAATACCAAATATAATTGCCCAAAAAGCCATATTGAAAATAAAGTCGCTTATAATATCAAATCTTGATGCTTCTTTTTGAATTAAAATAACACCTATAACAACAGCTAACAGCATTATTAAACTGTACCATCTTAAATCAAAGCCACCATATGAAAAAATTATTGGATTCATTTTACACCTCTCATAATCTGTTTAGTGATTAATGCATCTAAGGTTATTGTAATGAATGATATAAAAATTGATACAAAAAATGGAATAATCCATCCTTCAACAATAAAGTTAGGTCCTATTATCCAACTTGCTAATTTCAAAATAATAACATTTATAAAAGGGTAAAATAATCCTAAAGTATAGATAGTTAATGGAATAGCCAATATTTTTATTATTGGTTTTACTGTTTTGTTTAATATTAATATTACTAAAGCAGTAATTACTCCATACCACATATTACTTATATAAAAACCTTTAAATATGCTAGTTGCCATTAACAAAGCTAAAGCATTTATTAATAAAGTTAAAGTTGTTTCTAATATTATCCAACTAAGACTTTTCTTTTTATTATATATTATCATTGTATCACCTATTATTTATTATATAATTATTTACTTTATTTATCAATTGTTTGGCAAATTAAAAAAACACAATGTGTTTTTATAACTTTCTTTTTAAAAATTGTCCAGTATATGATTTAGTTACTTTAGCAATTTCTTCAGGTGTTCCAGATGCGACTACTTCTCCACCATTATCTCCACCATCAGGTCCTAAATCTATAATATAATCTGCTGTTTTAATTACATCTAGATTATGTTCTATAACAATAACTGTATCACCATTATTAACAATTCTTTCTAAGATTATTAATAATTTTTTAATGTCATCAGCGTGTAATCCAGTAGTAGGTTCATCTAAAATGAATACGCTTTTTCCAGTTGGTCTTTTTTGTAATTCTTTAGCTAATTTTATTCTTCCAGCTTCACCACCTGAAAGTGTTGGTGCTGATTGACCTAATTTGATATAAGATAAACCTACATCTACTAGCATTTGTAGTTTATTTTTTACTTTTGGGACATTTTCAAAAAATACTATTGCTTCACTTACTCTCATGTTTAAAATATCTGCAATGTTTTTATTTTTAAATTTAACTTCTAATGTTTCACTGTTATATCTTTTTCCATTACATATATCACAAGGTACATATACATCTGGTAGAAAGTGCATTTCTATTTTCTTGACGCCATCGCCCCAACAAGCTTCACATCTTCCACCTTTAACGTTAAATGAGAATCTTCCTTTTTTATAACCACGCATCTTTGCTTCTTTAGTAGCAGTATATACATCTCTAATATCATCAAAAACACTAACATAGGTTGCTGGATTACTTCGTGGTGTTCTTCCAATAGGATCTTGACTTATTTCAATAACCTTATCTATATTTTCTAAACCTTTTATTGATTTATGTTTACCTGGTAAGTCTGTTCTTCCATATACAGCATTACCTAATGCTTTATATAAAACTTCATTAACTAATGAACTTTTACCTGAACCTGACACTCCTGTTACTACAGTTAGAGTTCCTAGAGGTATTTTAACATTAATATTTTTTAAATTGTTTTCACTAGCGCCTTTTATTTCAATAAAGTTGCCATTACCTTTACGACGTTCTTTTGGAACTTCTATTGATAATTTACCACTTAAATATTTACCAGTTAAACTATTTTTATTTTTCATAACTTCTTCCGGTGTACCTTTAGCAACTATAGTTCCACCTGAATCACCAGGTCCTGGACCTATATCTATTAAATAATCTGATTCTAACATTGTATCTTCATCATGTTCTACAACAATAAGAGTATTTCCTAAATCTCGCATACTCTTAAGTGAACTTATTAGTCTTTCATTATCTTTTTGGTGTAAGCCAATACTAGGTTCGTCTAAAACGTATAATACTCCACTTAATCTACTACCAATTTGAGTAGCGAGTCTTATTCTTTGACTCTCTCCACCAGATAATGTCGTAGCAGTTCTTGATAATGTTAAATAATTTAAACCGACATTATCTAAAAAACTTAAACGGCTATTTATTTCTAAAAGAATTAACTCGCTAATGCTTTTTTCTTCTTTATTTAACTTTAAGTTTTCAAAAAACACTATTAAATCTTTTATTGAGAAGTTAGTTACTTCAAATATATTTTTTTTACCTACTTTTACACTTAAGACATTATCATCAAGTCTAGCACCTTTACATTTAGGACAAGTTTGATCTATCATAAATGAACCAATCCACTCTCTTATCCAGCCACTACTTGTTTCTAAAAATCTTCTTTCTAGATTATTAACTACGCCTTCGTAGGTATCTTTTGTAAATCTTTTATTACCATTTTTACTAGTATATTCATATTCTAGTTCCTCATCAGTACCAAATAAAATAATATCTAGTTCTTCTTTTTTTAACTTTTTAACAGGTTTATTTAAATCTATCATATAGTGTCTAGCAACCGTCATTACATTAGTCATATAAATATTGCCTTCTAAACTAAATCCTTTTATCGCACCATCTAAAATACTTAAATTTTTATCTGGAATTAATAGATCTAGAGAAATATTTTGTTTAATTCCTATTCCTTTACATTCTGGACAAGCACCATATGGAGCATTAAATGAAAACAATCTTGGTTCTAGTTCAGGTAATGAAAAATCACATTCTGGACAAGCATAGTGTTCACTCATTATTATTTCTTCATGATCGATATGATTTATTACTACTTTACCATTAGCAAGTTTAGCACTAGTTTCAAGAGCTTCAAAGATTCTACTACGTTCACCATCTTCTACTATTATTCTATCAACCAATACTAAGATATTACTTTTTTTATTCTTTTCTAAAGTAATTGATTCACTTAATTCATGTAATTCATTATTTATTTTTATTCTAGTAAAGCCTGTTTTTCTAAGATTATCAAGTAATTCTTGATGTGTTCCTTTTTCTCCATGAACAACAGGTGCATATATTTCTACTCTTGAACCTTCTCCTAAACCTAATACTTTATTAGTCATTTCTTCAACACTTTGACTTTTTATAGGTTTTTTATGAGTTGGACAGTATGGTGTACCTATTCTAGCAAACAATAATCTTAAATAGTCATAAATTTCAGTTACCGTTCCGACTGTACTACGAGGATTTTTATTCGTTGTTTTTTGATCAATTGCTATACTCGGACTTAGTCCTTCAATAGAATCTACATTTGCTTTTTCTGTTCCACCTAAAAATTGTCTAGCATATGCGCTTAAACTTTCAACATATCTTCTTTGCCCTTCAGCATAGATAGTATCAAAAGCCAAACTACTCTTACCAGAACCTGACACTCCTGTCATTACTACTAATTTATTTTTTGGTATTTCAATATTAACATTTTGTAAATTGTTTTCTCTAGCACCTTTTACGATTATTTTATCCATGTATCCTCCGTGTTTTAGTATTCTAACAAATATTAATGAATTAGTAAATTTATATATATATTTATATTCTTCTTATTTTATTTATATTTATACTAAACATTAACATTATACACGAATATTTGTACGGGTGTCAACTCAAAAAAAAGAATACTATCAAGTATTCTATGAACCAAAAACTATATATTTAGCATCAATATATGGTGTATTTCCATTAATAGATTTATAATTACCATATACAGTTACTATATCTCCCTCAATAAAACCTACTTCATACTTTTTATCAATATATTCAAAAGTAATTATTTGCTCATTATCACCACTAAATAAATTAGCATCAATTGTAATATTCATAATGTTACCAGTAGATGAATCTGAACCATCTACTTTAGTTACTTTACCAATAACTTTTATATCAGTACCTTTATAATCTTTCGGACTTCTTACTAAGTCTTCATAAGAAATAAGTTTGCAACTATATTTATAATCACTTTCATTAACTGGCTCTTCATAATATTTTGCAATAAAATGATTACCGATAATACTTAATATTAGTATTATTGATAATATTGTAATAACAATATTTCCAGTTTGATCTCTTTGACTTCGACGGCAAGAAGGACATATCTTTAAACCTTTTTCAAAATCCTTATGACAATGACGACACTCTGTAGTATCTAAAATTGATTTTGTTTTAATTTTTTTGTCAGGTGTTTTTTTAACTTTTGAAGAAGCAGTAGTTTTATTTAATGATATTTTTTTATCCTCTGGAGTTTTAGTTACTTTTTTAGTTTGAGTCTTTTTTGGAGTATTTTTGTTATTCTTTTTTCTAACAACTTTTTTATCCATATCGATACCTCTATTCTGATTTCATTATATTATATTTTTATTGATTTATCAAATACAATATTATGATTGTTTTTAATTTTTTGATATGTTAGTATAATTTCGAAAGAAGTAAGCGAGGTATTAGTGTGACATATAACTGGAATCTAAATAAAGCAAGAAAACAATTAGCCTATTTAGAAGAAAAATTACAAAGTTCTTCTATGATAAATAAAGATGAAATACTAGCCGGCATAGCTTATTTAAAATACATTTTAAAATATCATAAATCAGAAAATGATAATGAAATGGATATAGAACTAAATATTTCAAATTTAATTCCATACGCTCGAACAATTAGTAAAGTGAGTTCTTCACTTAATAAAATAAAGTTTTATGACTTAAAATTATCTTATAAAGATCAAAGTGAAGAAGAAACTTTATATTTAGTTGAGCAATTTTATAAATCATTAAACAAAAATTGGTATAATCTTTTCAAAAAAATATTTAATGAAAGAAAAGACAACTTAAGTTTTAGTAATGGTATTTCTATGATGTGTAAAATACCTGAATTAGATTATTTTTATATTTCAGTAAGAAAAACCAATGATGTTAATGAAGAATGTACTGCTGTCCATGAATATGCTCATACTATAAGTTATTTAATGAATCCAGATTTAGAGTTTGTATATTATAATCAAGTATTTACAGAAGTACCAAGTCTATTTATGCAGTTGATATCTGCTGAATTTTTCAAAGAAGAAAGTTTTACTCCAATAGAGTATGATATTCATCAAAAAAATATTTTTAATATAATGTTATTGTATTGTGATGAAATACATAATAATTATTATTCTAAAATATTAAAAACTTTTGATCCTATAGAAAGAGATTACGCTTTAGTAGTTAATAAAGATGTTAATAAGTTAAATCGTTTCACTTATGCTATTTCATATTTAATAGCAATCGAACTTTTTAACATTTATCAAAAAGATAAAGAAAGAGCAATCTATTATTTGGATACAATCATAAAAATGCAAGATGAAGAATCTATTATTAAAAAGTTGGAAAACATGGATATTTATTTAGGTAATAATATCGAAAAATATCACAACAATTTAATTAAAAAATTAAAAAAAAGCAAAGTTATTTAAGAAAGTTCAGATATATAATCATCTAACACTTTAAATAATTCTTTGCTTTTTTTAATTGAACAAATTTTAGTTTTTATTTTAGCACTATTTGGTAGACCTTTTATGTACCATAGAGCATGAGTTCTTATTTCTAGGATTGATTGTCTTTCTTCTTGTGTTTCCAATAATAATTGATAATGTCTTTTCAACATTTTTATTTTTTCTTTTGGTTTTATTTCTGTTGGTTCTTTTTCAGTACTTAAATATTCTACACATTCTTTTATCAACCAAGGATTTCCTAATACTCCTCTTCCAATCATTACAGCATCACAGTTAGTTTGATCAAGCATTCTCTTAGCATCATAACAACTTAAAATATCTCCGTTACCTATAACAGGTATTGATACAGAGTCTTTTACTTCTTTTATAATGTTCCAATCTGCTTTTCCAGAATATCCTTGGCTTCTAGTCCTAGCATGAACTGCTATTGCGGAAGCTCCAGCGGCTTCTATTTTTTTTGCTACTTCTACTGCGTTAATAGTATTAAAGTCCCATCCACTGCGTATTTTGACTGTTACTGGTATAGATACAGCATCAACTACTGCTTTTACTATTTCATATATTTTATTAGGATCTTTTAGTAACGCACTTCCTGCTTGATTTTTTACTGCAACTTTTGGTACTGGACATCCCATATTAATATCAATTATATCTGGATTCATAATTTCAATTATCTTTTTAGCTGCTTCAACAAAAGAAGATATATCACTTCCAAATATTTGTTGTACTATTGGTCTTTCTTCTGGCGTCATTTTTAATAAATCATAAGTTTTATCGCTACCATAACATATGGCTTTATCACTAACCATTTCAGCGTATATTAAACCGGCACCCATTTCCTTAATGATTCTTCTATAGGCTGTATTACTAATTCCAGCCATAGGAGCTAAAACTATTTTATTGTTTATTTCAACATTGCCTATTTTCCACATTTATATATTTCCACTTCTTCAGATTGTTTGAAATCATATACTTCAGCTTCATCGTAATCTATATGCGCTTCTAAAAATGCTGGATTAGATACTTTAATAAAAGCATCGTAAGTTTCTTTTCCATCTTTATAAATTAAAACTTGATCGTCATCTTTTAAATTTAATTCTAAAGCCTTTGTATCATCTATATGAACATGTCTCTGAGCTCGTACTACTCCTTCATTTAAGTGTACTTCTCCCTCAGGGCCAACTAATATAATTGGATGACTATCAATTACATCACCACTTTTTCTTATTGGTGGATCAATTTCTAATAGATCTGCATCAGTTTTAGATAATTCAATTTGATTATAATTTCTATATGGTCCGACTACACGAATTCTTTCTAGTACTTTATCATTCCATTTAAGATCAATTGTAGAATTACTTGCGAATTCTCCTGGTTGATTTAAATAGTTTCTTACTTCTATCTCATTAGAACCAAATAGTTTTTCATAAATCTCTTTAGTCAAATGAGCGTGTCTTCTACTAATTCCTATTGGTATTTTCATATTTCCTCCATATAAAAAATTATAACATTTTTATTAATATTTTGTTATAATTTTTATTTTCTTTACATTAATTTTAAACAAGATAGTTATATTTTTGATATTCTTTATTATTGTATTTAATATAACCATCTGTCAATAGATATCAATCGTGCTTTAGTACATCAACTATTTTTTTCTTACTAGCAATTCTTGCAGGTATTAAACCAGCAACATAAGTAAGTAATAAAGATAAAGTTAAGACAACAAAAACTATTTTATTGTTGATTAACAAAATGTTAGTCATTTCTATTTTATTAGCAATAAATTTGTTTATCATATTACTTAATAAGGTGCTAACTTCTAAAGTTATTATCGAAGAAAATATTCCTATAATAAGATTCTCACTTAAGAACAACTTTTTAATATCTTTAGAAGTTGCTCCTAATGATTTTAAAATCCCTATTTCTCTATATCTTTCTAAAACAGAAATATATGTAACAATAGAAATCATTATAATAGAAACTATTAAAGATATAATACTAAATGCAATTAAAACATAACTAATCCCAGATACAAAACCTTTTGTCATACTTATTACGGTTTCAGAGTCATCAATAAGATTATAATCTTTAAATTGTTCTTTAATTAATAATTTACTTTTATAATCTTTAGGAAATATAAATATATCTATTATTTCACTTTTAACAAGATCTGAATTATAAATTATTCCTGAATAATCTTTAAAATAATCATTATTACTAATTACTACACCAGATATACTTACTAATTTGTTTTCTATTTTTATTTGTTTGTTTATTATACTTTCATATTTAACTTCTTTTATATCAAAACTTTTAGCAACTACTTCATTAATAGACTTACTACTATCAAGAAGTAATAATATTTCATGCTCATTTTTAGGATAGTCTCCTACAATTAGATCAAAATAACTATCATTCGGACTCACAAACATATAATCTTTATAACTGTTATTAATATTTTTATATAAAGATATACCATCAATTAAATCTTCATCTATAGTTTTAACTTTATTTAATAAAGATTCATCTATGTCATTAGTTACTAACATAGAATTATTATTTGTAATGTTTATTACTCCATCTTTATAAACATTTTCTTCAATATCAAATGCTTTATTTAAATCTAATCTTTCTCTACTAATAACTAAAGGATAATTATATAAGGATTTTTCTTCAAAGTGTTTTATCTCTTTATTAAAACCATTAGAGATTGCTAATACTAAAGTTAAACTTATTAGACCAATACTAAAGGCTAGTGTTGTTAAATAAGTTCTAACTTTTTTATTTTTTAAATTTTTCAAAGACATTTTAATAGTATTAATTAAAGATAACTTGGATTTATTTAAATTATAATTCTCATTATTTATTTCATTATATGGATTAGAATCCTCTATAATTGATCCATCATTTATTCTAATAATTCTACTTGAATATTTTTTAGCAAGTTCTTCGTTATGAGTTACAACAATGACTAACTTTTTTTCAGAAATATTCTTTAATATATTCATTACTTTAATACTATTTGAACTATCTAAAGCACCAGTAGGTTCATCTGCTAATAATATTTTAACATCTGCGATTAGACTTCTAGCAATCGCTACACGCTGTTGTTCTCCACCAGATAACTTACTAGTACTTTTATTCATTAATTTATTTAAACCTAATTTAGTTAGTTTATTACTACTCTTTTTAACTGATTGTTTATAACCTTTAATATTTAAACCTACTTGTAAATTATCTTTAACACTTAAATAATTTATTAAATTATAATTTTGAAATATATAATTAATATAGTTGGCTCTATAATAATCTTGTTTCTTCTTTTTCAATTGAAAAATATTTAAATCACCTAAATATAAATGACCCTCATCAGGTTTCTCTATCGCGCTTATAATATTTAACAACGTGCTCTTACCAGAACCAGAAGGACCAAGTATACTTACAAATTCTTTTTCACGGAAATTTATATTAATATCTTTTAATACATCTACTTCATTATATTTTTTACTAATATTAGTTAATTTTATCAACAAAAAACACCTCTTACTATTATTGTTGTAAGAGGTGTTATGTTTTCCTTTTTGCTCGCTGTTAATTGTTAAACGTTGTTTTAAATATATAAACTATTGTTTTATTCTTAGTTATCATTAGTTTGATATATTTTATTTAAAATTGTAAATTGAAATATTAAGTGTCCGGACTTTTTATAGAAGAATTATTAAAACTTAATTAAAAATTAAAAGATATTACCAGTGGGATTAACATACACTCTTCTACAATATCAAGGGAAATCAAAGCAAAAAAAGTTTAAATAAGAATACAGAAATTTGCAGTAAAACAGAAAGTTACCATTATTTTTTTTAATCGTTCTAAAAAAATGAATTGCAAGTATAAAAAGTTTTATTATAACTATAAAGAGCGCAAAAGAATTATGATAATAAACTTAAGTACTCAAGAATCGGAATTGATATGATTATTGATGAAGTACAATATTTAATCTCACTTCCTTATGAATTAAATATACAATAAAAATAAATGTAATAAAAGTTACATTATATAAAACTTTTATTACATTTATATATTAACATTTCGTCATATAATGCAAATTGTCGATCCTTTTTTCGCATTAGAAAACACCTCCTTCGGAAGTGTTTTCTACGACATTTTTGAATCAATCTTTTTATTTGAGTCTACTCTATAGAGTGCAGTTCATTTGATTAACAGTCTTACAATAAAGTATTTTATTATTTTGTTATTTCGTTACTTTAATAAATCAGCCAAATATAATTCATCTTTTTTATGTTTCTTAATTCGTTTGTATTCTATTATGTTGTCCACTAGTGATTTTACATTATTTCCGTAATATTTAATAACAAATGCTTTGCTTTTATCGTATTTTTTTTTATTTATTCTAATATTTGATTTAGCTAACTCATTAGGGTCTATCTTGTTGTTGTATTTATCGTAAATTTTTTCATTTATTAATAATAAAACTTCAAATTCTGGTTTTGTAGCATACTTAAATATTCGCGTCTTTGAAACTATATGTCTTAAGTTTAAAGGTATTTTAAAATTATCATTTTGACAATCACCTACTCTGTAAATTATAACTTCATTGTTATAATTTTTAAGTTCGTTGTTTACAGTCGGATTAGTTAATTGTCTTGCTTGATAGGGAGTTAAGCCTAATAAGTCATCTCTAGTAATTTTTAACTTATTATTATCTAACAATAAATCAATAGCCACTTTTTCTGCAGCACCTTCACATAAGATTAAAATTTTCATTTCATTAATTCTTTCTTAAAATCCATCATTTTTTCATAATCAACATCAGTCCCAAACACGTTTTCAAAAAACTTTTTACTTTTAGATAAATCATTTCTAATTTCATACTCATACATACTTTTTACAGTAATTTTTTTTTCATGTTTAACAATATAGATATTATCCGTTCTACCAAATGTATCTAAAAGTTCAGGATAATGTGTGGTAAAGATTAAAGTGGCATTTTTTTATTAACAGACTTATCTTTATATAGATTTATTAAATTAATAACTAGGTTTT
>CAYYOP010000026.1:0-10614 GCA_964473435.1 uncultured Muribaculaceae bacterium
TCAAAATCAGAATGAATAATACCAGCACATTCTGGTGCTTTTGCGCCTTTTTTATAAGTCCATGCTCTTAACTCTACTTTACCTGCAGTAAAGAATGTTTCTAAACCAAGTAAATTATATGTGGCATATATTAATTTATCTAAACCACTATTTTTTATACCTAAATCCTCTAAGAATAATTTCTTATCTTCATCATTAAGTTCAGATAGTTCACTTTCTATTTTAGCACTCATTACAATAACAGATGCATATTCTTTCGAAGCATATTCTGAGACGATTTCTGTATATTTATTATGTCCAATTACAACATCTTCCTCACTTACATTAGCCATATAAATAATTGGCTTTAATGTTATTAATGAAAAATTTTTAATAATCAATTTTTCTTCATTAGTTAAATCTACTCTTCTTAACGGAATGTTTTTAAGTAAATTTTCTTCACATTTTTTTAATAATTCAAATTCTTGTTTTTCTAATAAGTCTTTAGACATACTTGCTTTTTTTCCAATTCGGTTGATTCTATTTTGAATAATTTCTAAATCTGAAATTATTAATTCTGTATTTATTATTTCTATATCTCTAATAGGATCAACATCACCCTCGACGTGAATAATATCAGTTTCTTCAAAACATCTAACGACTTCAACTATTGCATCTACTTCTCTTATATGGGATAAAAATTTATTTCCTAGTCCCTCTCCTTGAGAAGCTCCTTTTACTAAACCTGCTATATCGGTAAATTCATAAGTTGTTGGTAATACTTTATCCGGTAAATATATTTCTTCTAAATATTCTAATCTTTTATCTGGTACTACAACTATTCCTATATTTGGATCGATTGTCGCAAAGGGATAATTAGCTGCTAGTATATTTTTTTTAGTTATTGCGTTAAATAAAGTGCTTTTACCAACGTTAGGTAATCCTACTATTCCTGCTTTTAACATATATGTATCACGTCTTTCTAGAGGGCATTATAGCATATTTTAAAAAAACAAAAAAGGCTCTCGCCTTTTTAACTTGCTTTTTTATTTAAATTTATGGTTGTAGTTTCTGATTTAGTTCCTCTTATATAAGTAATTTTTACTTTATCTCCTACTTTATATTTATATAGATAATACTTTAACTTTGCTGATGATGTAATATCATAATCACCAAACTTTGTTATTACATCTCCTTTATCTAGTCCTGCTTCAGCTGCTGGCGTTCCAACTTGAACATATCCGATAACTGCTCCACTTGTTACAGAAGGATCTAGCGCGATTCCATATTGATGTTTTAAAGCATCAACATCAGTAACATTTAAAGTTCCAACTCCTAATACTGGTCTAGTAATTTCTTTGTTTTTGATTAATTGGTCTGCATAATTTATTGCGTCTTCTATTGGAATGGCAAATCCTATACCTTCTACTCCACTGCTTACTAACTTCATATTAGTAACACCAATAACTTCTCCATTTGAGTTTGCAATTGGTCCACCACTATTTCCAGAATTTATTGCTGCATCTGTTTGAAGAACACTCATTACCAAATTAGCTGTATTATTACCAGCGCCAACTTCAACTAATCGATCTTTACCGCTTAATATTCCTCTTGTTACAGTCCATGAATATTCATAATCCAAGGGTGCTCCTATTGTAAATAATGTATCTCCTAATCTAGAATTTTCACTACTGCCTAATTCAGCAGTCGCAATAGATTTATCTTTATCAATTGATAAAACAGCTATATCTGTATATTCGTCTTGACCAACAAGTGTTACTTTATGAGCATTTCCATCAGTTAATGTTACTTTTATATCCGTTGATCCATTTATTACATGAGCATTAGTAATGATATACGCTGTTTTTCCATCAACTTTATAAACAAATCCTGTTCCTGATGAAGCTAATTTATCATTTTTGTAAGATCCAACAACAACTACAGCATCATATAATTTTTCAACAGCGTCTGCTATTCCATTTTCATTTACTGTTACTTCTTTTTCTAATTTATTAACTATTGTTTGAGAAAACCACCCTAATTTAATGCTTGCGTAATAAACCGCTGTTCCTCCTACTAATATTCCTAATACGGCTACTATAATAATTAATGTATTTTTATTCTTTTTCATTTTATCACTCCTATAAATTTGATAATTCTCTAAAATTGATTGGTACACCCATAGCATCTAATACTTTCCCAATAGGAATGCTATCTAGTTTTCCAGTTAAAATATTTATTTCATAACTTATTTCATTTATTAATAATCTAAATTCATCTTTTCTTAAAAGTTGTTTTAATATTATTATTAATGCAAAGAGATCATCTTTACCATAAATATACTCGCCATCCATTAATGGAATATCTAAAGCATTATGATACTTAGTATCACCAATTGATCTTTGTGTTTTATGATTATATAAAATATCTTCATGTGCACATAGATTTCTAAAGTTAGCAAGTATCGGCATATATACTACCAAATTTTCAACACTTACTCCATATATTGATGATATATCTTCTTGATCTTCTCTTTTCATTATTATAAATAATTCACTAACTATTCCAAAAGATAAGACTTTTACAACAACCCATAACGGTATATAACCATAGTTATTTATATAGTGGTTAGTCGCTGAATGTTGACCTCCATTAACTCTTATTTGGCGTTTCATTTTTTTAAGAAGATCATTTATTTGTCTAGATCTTTCTGGATCAGAAGAAAAGTTAGATATCTTTAGATAGTCAGACTCTCTATATCCATATTGTTTAGATAATTGATATGAAAAAATACTTTTCATATTATTTTCAACAATTAATAGATTTTTAAACACAATATTTCGTATTTGTCTATCGAAATTGAAAACTGAGTATAACTCTCTAAAGTTAGCCCCTTCAATAAATCGTTTATCTCTAGGGCTATTTAAAAATAAATGACGGTAGCCGCTAACAAAAAAATAATTTTCTCTAATTAAAATATCTCTAGCAAAGTCTATATCATCAACTTTTAATCCTTTGTTTTTTAATATTTGGATTTGCTCATCTATTGTTCTAAATACTTTGACTGCCATGGCCTCACCTATCTTAAAAATTATATCATATAACATAGTAAAATAACACTCTTGATTTTTTAGTATTTACAGAAAAAAAATTAATTATAATAATTAATTATTGCGGTTAATATTATCTTTGCTAACTTTTTTTGATAATCTTCATTTTGTAAATTTAATCTATCTTGGCCATTAGACAAAAAGCCACATTCTATTAAAACACCTTTAATATTTAATTTAGGATACATATAATTAGCACTGCTATTTATTTTAGTTTTTCTTTTAGTGTTTAAATTTTTGTTTAGTTCTTCTTGAATAAATTTTGCTATTGTTTCATTTTCTTCAAAAGTATTATTATAAAAAATCTGTGGTCCATAATATTTTGAATTACTATAATAATTAAGATGTATACTCAAATATATATCTGCACCACTATTGTTTATAAGTTTTATTCTATTATCAAAATCACTTTTTTTTCGATATAAAGCATTTGGTTTTGATAAATCATAGTCTCCATTTCTTGTTAATATAACAGTAGCGCCGTTTTGTTCTAGTTGATCTTTAATCTTCAAACTAATTGCTAAATTTATATTATCTTCGACAACATTATTATAACTTGCACCATTATCAACTCCACCATGTCCAGGATCAATTACAAATATTTTACCGATCAGTGGGTAAGTTAAATTATTAGCATCTACTTTAAAGACAGTTAATATTATAAAACAAATTATTATTAATAAAAACATTATTTTTTTCATATTTAAATATATTCAAAAAAATAGAACTAAAGTACTTAGTCCATATTTTATAATTAATTGTTTCTTAGTTTAGATATTTTTTCGTATAATTCTTTTTTACCATTTAACAGTACAGACATAGGTTCATTGTTAGCATATGTTACTAAGCATTCTGCTAGTAACTTGGAACAATCTACTCTTTTAAACCAAGGCCTTGTTTTTGCTTCTTCTGATATATCTGTAAAATTAGTACAGTAAACTCCTGTTAATAATCCTTCTTCATAAGCTTTATCAAAAACTTCTACTCCTTCAGTAAATATAGCGAAAGTTGCCATTACCCAAATTTTTTTAGGTTTTTTATCTTTCAATTTTTTTAATATTTCCATAATACTTCCACCAGAAGAAATCATATCATCTATAATTAAATATTCTCCATCTTCAATATCTTTTCCTAGATAAACATGTTCTGCAATTGGATTTTTTCCATGTTCGTCAACTTTAGAATAATCTCTTCTTTTATAAAACATTCCAATGTCACAACCTAACATACCAGAATAAAATCTAGTTCTTCCCATTGCACCTTCGTCTGGAGAAATTACTATTAAGTTTTTATAATTTATTTCTTCATTATTAACAAATTCTGAAAGCATCGGATCAGTTGGCATAATATTATCAAAAGGCATAAGCGGAATTGCTTGTCGCACTTCTACATTATGAGCATCAAAGGTAGTTATACATTTAACATTCATTTTTTCTAATTCTTGTAATCCAGATGCACAATCTAATGATTCTCTTCCATTTTTTTTATGTTGTCTTCCAGAATATAATATTGTTTGAATTGCTGTTATTTCAGTAGCATTACCGCAAGCAGCTAATATAACTCTTTTTAAGTCCGCAAAATGTTCGTCTGGCATTTTAATATGCTCTTCTCCATACGCATTATATTTTATACTATGATTACAAACATCAGTTATAATATAAAATCTTTTTCCTCTTACTGAATTTATTAATCTGGCTTTTCCTTCTCCATTTCCAAATCTAGTAAGTTCTATATCAATAAAATTTTCTTTTGTTAAACCATTATCATTTATTAATCTTTCTTTTACTAATTTTCCAAGTTCATCTACTGTGTCCATAAATAATATTCTAATGTCATTTATGTTATCTTTTTTTATTACCATATACTGCTCCTCTATTCTCTCATTTTAATTATACTTTATGAATTTGTTAATATAGATTTATGAAGTTGTTTTTGTTTATCAATAACGTGACCCTCATGCTCTAATAAAATTATTTTATTTTCAATTCCTCCTCCAAAACCAGTCATAGAATTATTTGAACCAATTACTCTGTGACATGGAATTATAATCAATAATCTATTTGCTCCTACAGCATTTGCTACTGCTCTTATTGCTTTAGGATTATTAAGCCTTATTGATAATTCTTTATATGTTACTAATTCGCGGTAATTAATTTTTAATAATTCTTGCCATACATTTTTTTGAAAATCTGTACCTTGAAGTTTAATAGGTAATTCAAATTTTGTTCTTTGATTATTTAAATATTCATTTATTTGTTTTCTTGTTTCTATACAAATATCATTTGGATTATTCAGTTCTTTTATTGTGACAATACCTATTTCTAATAAATGATTATCGTCTGCTACTATTTTTAATATTTCTAGTTTTGTTTCTAAATACAAATTATACATAAAAGAATCCCTATTTATTTTCTAGAGATTCTTTTTGTTTTTTAGATAAACTCATGTTCTTGTTTATTACTTCGTAACTATCAATTATTGATATAAATGCTTTAGGATCAATTAATAAAATTCCTTCTTTTAATAAATAGTAACCTTTAGTATCCATAACAGTCATTACAATTTTCGATTTATTTTTACTATAACCACCTTTAATATCAAATTCTGTTAAATCGTGATTTAATTCTTCCATTATATATTTTTTAACTTCTTTTTCTTTTGTAGTTATTATATAAAATGTTTTTGATGAACTAATTCCAATCTTAGTTTTAGTTGTCATATATCTGACAATTACTATTACTAGTAATGAGTAGATCATATTTTCTATTCCTAATAATAACATAGTTAAAATTAGGACAATGCCTTCTATAATATACGGAAATATACGATATCTATATTTAGCAACACTATTGATAATGTCTTGAATAATTTCTACGCCTCCGACGTTTTTTCCTTCTTTATAAATAATTCCATATCCTAAACCAGTTAAAAAACTTCCAACTATTACAGCAATTATCTTTTCAAAGCCGTCAAGCATAATATTTAAATTTAAATAATTTTCTAAAAATATAAATAGTGGTATTAATAAACTTGGCCATACATATTCTTTGGATTTATGCATTCCTAAAGTTAATAAACTTATAATAATAAGTGAAAAATTTATGATTATTAAAAATAATGCTGGGTCATATTCAAACTTATAATTTAAAAGTGCTCCTAAACCATATATTCCATTTGGAACAATATCATAGGGCATAAAAAAGATGTTGAATGAAAGAGATATTAATAAAGATCCAACTATTAATTTAAGTGCTTTTTTCATTTAATTGCCTCCATTCTTAAATATTCTTCCATAAAAGGAAGTATTTCTCCGTTTAATACTGCATCTGCATTTGAAGTTTCATGATTTGTTCGAACATCTTTAACTAATTTATAAGGTTCAAGAGTATAATTACGAATTTGGCTACCAAATTCTATATTTGATGATCCTTTTAAATTATTAATTTCTTTATTTTGATTTTCTTCATTTATTTGTTCTAATTTGCTTATCAATATTTTCATTGCTGTTTCTTTATTTTTGATTTGACTTCTTTCATTTTGACAAGTTACTACTAATCCTGTTGGGATATGAGTTAATCTAACTGCCGAGTCTGTTGTATTTACTCCTTGACCACCTTTGCCACTACTTCTGTATACATCTACTCTTATATCCTCTTGATTAACTGTTATATTACTTATATCATTTATTTCCGGAATGACTGATACTGCTACAAAAGATGTATGTCTTCTTGCACCTGAATCAAATGGACTTATTCTGACTAAACGATGTATACCTTGTTCACTTTTAAAATAACCATATGGATATTTTCCAGATATTTTTATAATAGCGTTTTTTATTCCAGCTTCTTCACCAGGTTGAATATTTATCGTTTCAATTCTGTAGTCATTTTTATTACAAAATTGTTCATACATTCTAAGTAACATACTTGCCCAGTCACAAGCTTCTGTTCCTCCTGCACCAGGATGTATTTCTAAATAGCAATCATTTGCATCATATCTTCCGCTAAGAAGTGTTGATAACTCTAAATTATCAATCACTATGTTAATTTTTTTAATATTTTGTTCTATCTCATTAACCATCGTTTCATCATCGCTAATTGTTAATAACTCTTCATACTCTTTCAAATCATTTAATATATTTTCATAACTTTGGATATCTTTTTTTATATTTGTTAATTCAAAATTGACTTTGTTTCCTTCTATAGGATTATTCCATATATTAGTATCGTTTAATTTTGCTTCTAACTCTTTTATTCTTTCTTTTTTATTATCTAGGTCAAAGTGACCTCCCTATTGTTAGTATTTTATTTATTGAATCTTTTATTATATTTATTAGTTCTGTATGCATCTTTGATACACCTCTATTTTATTATACCAAAATAAAAAGGAATTTAAAGTTAATTTCCTTTTATTTTGGTTATAATCCAATTTTCAAACTCTTCATATGATTGATAATATATTAAGTCTTTATCACTATCTGCTTTTAAATATTTAACTATCTTACCTTTGTCAAAAATAACAACAGTTGGTGAATATCTAATTTTACTTGAAATAGACAGATTTTCTATATTTTTAAATTCAATCATATTCATACTTATATTTTTTTCTTTAATAAATTTCTTTACAAGATTATCAAATGGGATTGTCGATGTACAACCGCAGTCTTCATATACATATAATATAAATGATTCTCTTTTCTTTTCTAATTTTTGAAAACCTTTTTCATCGATTTCTATTAATTGATCTGAATTATAATATTTATCATTTAATCTTATAGACTTAGTTTTATTATTAAATGTTAGAAACAATAATATACTTAATGAAATAGCGACAAATACAATAATTATTTTTTTAATCATATTTTAGTTAAACTTTCAAATTCAATATTATGATATGGTATTTTCCAAAAATCATATGCTGTTTGTTTATTTCTTATTGTTTTAACAGTAACGTTGTTATTTCCTTCATAACTCCAATATGCGCCTACGTTATAAATATTATTTTCATCCCAACCTAATGAAACTAACATACTTTTAGTTTGACCAGCATATCCACCGCCACCACACATTAAAAATATTTTTTTATCTTTTGGAAAAAAGTAATTTAAAATATCTAATGACTCTTGATAGTTAGCTACATATTTATTATCTTTAATACTGAACAAAGTTTTTCCATCATATGGTTTACCTACTTCTTCTGGTAAATTTAATACCGGAGCGATGTAAGGCAGTGGTAATATTTCAAAGCCTTTTACGAAACCAGATATATATGAATCACCGTTGATATTTTCATACTTTGCTTCATCTACTAACATTCGCATATCATAATAAACTATATCTTGACGATTTAAATAATTGTCTATGTTAGTTTCATTAATATTAGCGTCTATACCTAGTTGACCCCTAAACCCTTCTGAAACTTCAGGATTCGGAAGTTTATCATTTGAACATCCAAACAAAGTTAAAGTACATATTAATAATATTATTTTTTTCATTTTATTCCTCCTTGCATATATATCTTATACATTTTTTAATCGTTTTCATATAACTTGCAGGTTGAAAAAACTCAACAAACAGTTGAGTTTAATTTAAACACTGTTCTTTTAAGGTTAATGGGATATTATATGTTGTTATTGTATTTTTTTTATTTATAGCAGTTATTTCTAAAAATAATTTATTATCTGAAAAATCTTTACATATTCGTGAATAATTATCAATAGTAAAATTAATATCCTTTAAAAAATCTTCTAAATTAATATTTGTTTTTTTATCACAAGTGCTTATTTTTTTTACTAAATCATTATGCTCTTCGAATAGTCCACACTCTATAGATTGATATTCTTCAATATCGTCTCCTCCGCAATATTCTACGTTATCAATATAGATAGATGACTTGTTTTTATTATATGATACGATTCCTGAGATATTAAAATTACCGCATTCTGACGAAAGTGTTTTAAAATCAAAATCCTTATTTTTATTAATAATAATTATTATTAATAAAAAGAAACCTATTAAAAGTAGATATACAATATTAAACCATCTCTTTTTTGATTCTTTAACTTTATATTCACCTTCAAAAAGATCATCTAAACTTATATTAAAGTCTTTGCTCATTTGTTTGATTAACATCATATCTGGTAAATTTTTACCATTTTCCCATTTGCTTACTGCTTGGTATGTGACATTATATTTTTCAGCTAATTCTTTTTGAGTTAGATTATTATTTTTTCTAATTTCTTTTATAAGTTTACTTATTTTTTCATGTTCCATATTACATCCTTTTATTTAATTGTAATTATTTCCCACAGCATTGTTTGTACTTTTTTCCACTTCCACATGGACATGGATCATTTCTTCCAACTTTAGTTGCTCTTTTTGGAGTACTTTTTAAAGTTTCTTTTCCATCGTTAATATGAATTTGTTCTTTTTTCTTTGGTTCAATATTTTGTTTAATTTCAACTTTCATTAAAAAGTTTGTTAGATTTGAATCAATAGTATCAAGCATTTTATCAAATATTTCGTAACCCTCTAATGCATATGCTTGTAGTGGATTTGTTTGACCATATCCTCTTAATCCAATTCCTTCTCTTAAGTGTTCCATTGAACTTATATGCGTAGTCCATGCTTCATCTATAACTCTTAAAGAAATATATCTTTCAAAGTCATTACTTATTTCTTTTGGTATGTTTTCTAATTTTTTTTCATAATTTTCAATTAATTTATTATATAAAAATTCAATTAAACTATCTTCTGATAATTTATTTATATCATCTAAAGTTATTTTATTATGTTTCATAAAATCGTTATTAAAGAATTCTACCATTGTTTGATAATCTTCTTCAACTAAAGATCCTGTTTGAGCAAATCTACTATCAACATAAGATTCGATAAAATCATTTATAGTAAAATGAACTTGTTCTTGCATATCTTCTGCATCTAAAATTATATTTCTTCTTTCATAGATGATTTTTCTTTGTTCACTTACTATGTTGTCATAGTCAAGTAAACTTTTACGTGCATCATAGTTGTTACCTTCAACTTTCTTTTGAGCACTTTCTATACTTTTTGAAAACATTTTAGATCTTAGTGGTTGAGTTTCATCATACCCTAAGTTTTGAATCATTGTTTTTACTCTATCTGTTCCGAATCTTCTCATTAATTCATCTTCAAATGAAATGAAGAATTGTGAATATCCTGGATCTCCTTGACGTCCAGCACGTCCACGTAATTGGTTATCTATACGACGTGATTCATGTCTTTCTGTACCAATTACACATAGCCCACCTAATTCTTTTACCCCTGGAGCTAATTTGATATCTGTACCACGACCAGCCATATTAGTTGCAATTGTTATTGCTCCTATTTCTCCGGCTTTGGCAATTATTTCAGCTTCTCGTGCGTGATTTTTAGCATTTAAAACCTCATGAGGTATCTTATGCTTCTTTAACATCTGGCTTAAATTTTCATTTGATTCCACTGATATAGTTCCAACTAATATTGGTTGTCCTTTATCATGAACCTCC
>CAYYOP010000027.1:0-10221 GCA_964473435.1 uncultured Muribaculaceae bacterium
TTTAAGAGTTTTTTCGGAAATAAGTCTTACAAACTAAAGTAATTTGTGCAAACCTGCATTTAGTCTAAAAATCTACCTCTACATATTTTTTAATTAAAAAGAGTTAATAATTAACTCTCTTTAAACTTCCAAATTATAATATCTAACATATAGTATTATAGGTGATATTATGTGTGGAAGACCCGGACCTTTTAAAGGCTTTTTTGGAATAGTAGCGATCTTTGTTTTATGTGTTTTGATTTTTTATCAAGTAATATTAACATTTATCTTACCATTTAGATTTAATCTATTTATATTATTTATAGAGGTTTTCTTATTATTCGCTATTCTATGGCGTATAATATGGCCTTATTAACTTCTCGGTTTTATATATATAAGTTAACAAATTATTAACTTCAACGGTATTATCATATTCTATATTAGTAAATTCAATTTTTCGAGGTAAAGAAATCATAATAAAAAACAATTTTTTTTCTTCATCACTTAAAGGGAATCTTTGAGTATAAACTTCTAAAAAGTTACTAAATTCATATTTATTATAATCGTTTAGAAATAAATTTAATAAGTCTAAAACAGGAGTATCAACACTATAATTATCCCATGATACAAAATAATCTTCTGTATTTGATAAGCAATGTTCTATAGATAAGTTATTATGACAATAGACTACTCTTTCTTTAGTTTTTTCTGTCATCATCTTTAGCCATTTATCTAATTCTTTTTTTATGAATTCGAAGTTCGCTAGTAGTTTACTACTATTTCGTATTAATAAATAGTTAGAAGGACTCATAACCACTTCTCCTGCTATTTGTTCAAAAACTCCATTATAATATTTTTCGATATCTAAAATATTAGTTTCAATATTTTCATAAATTTCTTTTATATAATCAGCAGTTATCGGTTTAAAGTAAGCTGTTTTATTATGCAGAAGTGCTAGCAAGTTGGCCATATCTGATGCTTTTTGATTGATTGGAACTTTAACAGTTTCAATATAATCAAAAACATAACTATCCTCATTTTCTGAAACTATTTCAGGATAATTATGAAATTGTCTTGTATTTAAATAATCATATAAAGATTTTAAATCTTTATTTTTTTCTTTGATTACATATTTTTGTTTTCCATTATGAAAGACTTTAGTTTTACCATTTATAGTAATTTTAGTTGGTTTAGGTAATTCTTCAAGCCTCTTCATCAGCGATTATTAACTTTGAATTTACTGTTAATTCATCGATATTATTTAATTTTTTTAAATCATTTAAATTAATATTATATTTAGTACATATTGTATCAACAGTATCACTAGGTGTTACTGTGTGAACGTGATAAGTTATAAAGTCTTCTTCTGAATTTATACTTTTAATTATTTCTTCTTTGTCAATTACATCTTCTTCAACTGTAGTTACTTCTTCTCTTTTTTCTAGAGCAACTTCTTCTGGAACTATTGTTTCTCCTTCTCTTTCTTCGACTATTTCTTCAATCACAGGTTCTTCTTCAACTGTTGTTATTTCTTCTACAGTCTCTGGAACTTCTTCAACTCTTTCTTCTTCAGATAAATCAATTATTTCAGCTTCATTATTTTTTAAAAAATCTTCAAGATCAGATTCTTCGGCGAATTCAATTAAACTTTGTTCACCAGTTACTAAATATTCAACATGAACATCTAATTCATCGCCATTAACATTATAAGTAAAGTCTGTTATTTCTATTTCAACAGTATCTAAATTAACATTGCTTCTTACTTCGCTGTTAAATGGAATTTTAAAACTAAAATCTTCTTTATTAATACTAACTTCATGTAATCGATAATCTCCTGATATAATAAATTCACCAACTAAATTAGAGTTTTCTAAGTCATAATTATGTTCGATCGAAATACTTGTTATGGCATGAATATTATTCTTAAATAAGAATTCTTTATCTAATACATATACTTCATTCATCTAATCATCCTTTCTAAAAAATTATATGACCAATTTCAAAAAATAATGCAAAGAAAAAAAGTCTAAGACTTTTTATTATCAAATAACTTTTTATATACTTCTTCATATTTAGATACAAATACTAATGATAAATCATTTATTATAAATTCAGGAATATCATTAAGATCATTAGTGTTTGTTTTAGGTAAATAAATAGTTTTAATACCATTATTATATGCTGATATTATCTTATCTTTAATCTTTGATACTTTTAAGACATTACCATATAGGTCTAAATTACCAATAAAAGCATTATCTCGAGATATTTTCTTTTTATTTATTAAACTTAATATCGATGATGCTATGCCTACACTACCACTATATCCGTCTAAATTAAATTTAGAATCAAAGTTAATATGAATACCTTCATTTTTTAAATTTTTTTGATCTATCAAACCAGCACTTTTTAAGTAACTGACTATTACTTTAATACTATCATGTAAACGATCACCAACTTTACCAGTTACGATTAAATTAGTATCTCCTGGTACTAAGATTGACTGAACATTAACTATTTGACCACCTAGAGGTGTTGAACCAATTATATTAGATGAACCTATTACTTCTTCTTTTAAATCGACTTCAAATAAAGAATTACCTAAGATAGAGACAATTAAGTCTTTATCAACTTTAGTGTGTTTTTTAATAATTAGATTTCTAATTACTTTATCAAGAATTCTTTCAAGTTCTCTAACTCCACTTTCTAAAGTATAATTATTAATTATATAAAGAATTATTTCTTCATTAATATTTACTTTTTTAGAACCATATTTAGTAAATATATTAGGAATTATATAATTAACAGCTATATCTTTTTTATCATATATCGTATAAGAGTCTATATGCATTATTTCTAAACGGTCTTTTAAAGGTGCAGGTATCATTGACTCATCATTAGCAGTTAAAATAAATAAAGCATTAGATAAATCAAATGGTTCTTCAATATAATTATCAGTAAATATTTTATTTTGATTAACGTCTAATATATCAAGTAACACACTTGCAGGATCGCCTTTAAAATCTTTTACCATTTTATCTACTTCGTCAATTAAGATTACTGGATTATTTACTCCACATTTTTTAATACCAGATATTATCTTACCAGGAGCAGCCCCTAAATAAGTTCTTCTATGGCCAATAAGTTCGCTTGAATCATTTAAACCGCCTACACTTATTTTGAAGAATTCACGTTTAAGTGCCTGACTAATACTCAACGCTAGAGTTGTTTTACCTACGCCAGGAGGACCTACTAAACAAATAATCGGGCTCACTATTTCCTTATTAATTCTTTTTAATGCAGCATATTCTTCTATTCTTTCTTTAATAAAATCCATACCATAATGAGTTCTGTTTAAAGAGGCACGAATACTTCTAACTCTTAATTCTTCTTTAGATGAATTATTAAACGGTAAATTTAATATTGTATCTAAGTAATTTCTTATAACGGAAGAATCAGGATTATTAGATGGTGTATATTCATACTTCTTTAGTTCATTAATTAACTTGTCTTTAATTTCAACATTAATTTCTAAATCATTTATTTTTTCATAATAACTTGCTATTTCTTGTTCTTTAGAACCAAATAAACCTAACTCTTCATTTAATTTTTCTATTTTAGCTTTAAGTAAATATTCTTTTTGTTCTTGTTCAAAATCATTTCTTATCTCAAAATCTAATTTATTATTTAATTTTATGATTTCTAATTCTATATTTAACTCTTTAATTAATTGATGCGCTCTTTCAATTTCATTAAACTGATTCATATAAATAGTTCTTTTATTAGGAGGTAAATTCATAAAATTTACTATTAGGTCAGTTAAGTTATCTAACGACTCTTTATCAGTAATTTTATTTAATATGCTATTTGATACTTGAGGATTTAATTTAATATATCTTTTAGTTAGTTCTATTAATTTTCTTTTTAATGCAACTTTTTGAGTACCTTCTTCTGTTTCTATATATAATCTCTTTACATTCGATATTAAGATACTTTTGTCATTTTTATATGTAAAGTAATTAAAGACTTTAACTCTATTTAAGCCTTTTACTACTACTCGATAATTTCCATTAGGTAATTCTATTTTTGTAACTATAGTTGTTAAAATACCTACTACTGGTAAATCATTAATAGAAGGAGATACTTCTAAAGAATTGACCGGTAATATTACTAAAATCTTTTTACCATAAGATTCCAAACTCAAATCAATAATTTTTTTAGATAAATCATTATTTAGTTCTAAGCGTACTTCTTGAAGGGGCAAAAGTGTTAATTTCTTTAATAGAAGAACCGGTAAATTTTCTTTCATTGCATTGCCTCCTCCTGATATGTGCTTTATTATAGTATTTTAAAATTGGTTTGTAAAGGGCAATGACCTAATATATTTGCTTTATAAAAGAAAAAATAAAAAAAGTAATGATTTAAAATTAAATTTTGATCATTACTTTCAATTTAAACTTAATTATTAAATGCGATATGGATTAGTTGCTGTTCCTTCTCCGGTTACTTGTATGTCTGAGTTTAGGTTTAAAACCGCACGTAAACCATAAGCAACAGTGATATCACTATAACTCAAAGGTCCATTTGAATTCACATTAAACATACGAGCAAACCCAGAGGAATGCATGAATGCTGGAGAGAATGTTAAATAAGAACTAGATGACCATAAGTAATTAACTGTAGTAGGTGTTGAATCCATTAATCCGCCCATTGATGTTTCATCAACTGTAATTAATCCTATTGGGTAAGTTAACGCTCCATTTCCTATTGTAGTATCTGATACAGTAAATCTGTCATTTTGTAATCCACACTTTAACGTCGGAGTTTTATTTGTATTTACATGATGATAACCTGCATAGTAAGTAAATCCACTTGATGAGGTTCTAAAACCTGGACCTGTTGCTTGTCCTCCTACTTCACTTGAAAGTTGTCTATCATTACAAAATAAGTTATCTGATATCTTATTTTCAAAAGATTTTCCTAACATATTGGTTTGATACCAAATATCTAATTGAAGTTTTGCATTACTATTTGTTTCATTATAAGTTGCTGCTGTTGAAATTATTCCATTTCTACTAGTAGATGCTAATCCATTTTCGCCACCATACATATACCCAACATATTTAGCATCATCATGGTTTGTAGTGTTCCATACATAAGTTTCACTATTTATTTGTGTTTCAATTCCAACTGAGTTCATTTTTCCAGTTGAATCAAATTGTTCTTCTGTACCATTGTACATTATTCTAACAGTTCTATCACCATTAATTCTAATTATTTTAACATCATGATTAACTCTTCTCAACACAGAACCAAATATTCTACATATTTAGATAATAAATATTTACTTAATTATATATAATTTTAAATCTTCTTCTGATAATTCTACATTAAAGTCTTTGACATAAAGTTCGGCTAATACTTCTCCTTTTTTTACTTTATCCCCTTCTCTTTTTAATAGTTTTATTCCGACACTATGATCTATTTTTGATTCTTTAGTTATTCTACCAGCACCTAATTTCATAGCTAGTTTGCCACAGTTTATAGCGCTTATAGAACTTACTGTTCCGTCTACACTACTTTTTAATGTAAAAACATTTTTACTTACTTTTATTTTTTTGATATTTCCGCCTTGAGTTTCGATCCATTTTTCGAACATTTTATAAGCACTATTGTTATCAAGTACATTCTCGCATAATATCATAGCGTCTTTAACCGTTACTCCTTTTGCCATACTTACTATGTTTGCTGCTACTTCAATACTTACTTTACGTAGTTCGTTCTTTTTACCGTTAAGTACTTCTATTGCTTCTAATACTTCTAAGGCATTTCCTATTGATGAGGATAATGGACTATTCATCGGAGTAATTAATGTTCGTACCTCATGTTTAAAATGTGTTCCTATTTTTGTTAATAGGTTACTAAATTCTTCCGCTTCTTTTTTTGTTTTTATAAATGCTCCATTACCATATTTAATATCTATTACAATATAATTTGCTCCAGATGCTATTTTTTTACTCATTATTGAAGATGCTATTAATGGCATACTTTCTGTTGTACCAGTTATATCTCTTAAAGCATAAATAATTTTATCTAATGGTACTAAATTATCTGTCTGAGAACTTATTACTAACCCAATTTTATTTACTTGGTCATAAAATTCTTCTTTTGTTAGTTCTACTTTATATCCCGGGATACTTTCTAGTTTATCTATAGTACCTCCAGTATAACCTAGTCCTCTACCACTCATTTTAGCCATAGGAATATTCATACAAGCTACTATTGGCCCGATAATTAAAGTAACTGTATCTCCAATACCACCTGTACTATGTTTGTCTGATACTTTCTTTTTAAATTTGTATGTATCTCCACTTTTCACGAATATATCCGTTAAATTTATTGTTTCTTCGATAGTCATACCATTTATAGTTATAGCCATTAATAACGAACTAATTTGGTAATCAGGTATTTCTTTTTTTAAATAACCATTGAAAGCAAAAGAAAGTTCATCATACGATAACTCTTCTTTGTTTTTCTTTTTTAAAATTATATCTATAATATTCATAAATTACCTTCTCGTTCTCATATATGTTTTTATTTACTCTCTATTATCATTATACAAAAAAAGAAGTCTTGTTTCAAGACTTCTTCTTTAATTTCCGTTTCTTTCTTTAACTTTAAACTCTCCAGCCATTTTGTCTAAGAAGTTTAATTTAGCTCTACGTACATAACCTTTTTTAATTACAGTTATTTTATCTACTAATGGGCTGTTAACAGGAAATGTTCTTTTAACTACTACACTGCCACTTTTTTTTCTAACAGTGAATGATTCAGAAACTGATCCACCTTTTTTAGAAATTACTATTCCTTCAAAAGCTTGGATTCTTTCTTTTTTTCCTTCTCTAATCCATACATCAACTCTAACTATATCTCCTACTCTAAATTCAGGAGTATTAGGTTTGATTTGTTTTGCATCGATTTTTTTAATTAGTTCATTCATTACTAATCAACGTTCCTTTCTGTATAATATATAGTTATAATCTTATCTATATTAGAAAGCGGATTACACCAACTTGTAAACAAGCAAATCGATTATAGCATATAGATATCCTATTTTCAATGTTTTAGCGACTTTTTAACTTTTCAGTTGAATAATTATATGATATTGCACGTTTTTTTAATTCTAACGCTAAAAATCTTATCTTTTTTAAATACTGTTCTTTAGCAAGTGCAGATAAATATTTTTCATATTTTTTTAAGATAATACTTCTTTGCTTAGCAAGTTCATCATATAATTTACTTGTTTCTTCTTCATTATCTTCTTCATCAGTTAAATACTTTAGAGTATTATTTAATGTTTTATTTAAACTCTTAAATACTTCTTTAAGAAGTATTCGATCAATTAATTCTTGATAAATAAGATTTATCTCTTGTTTTTTAATTTTTATTATGTATATATTTTTACTAAGTTCAACATTGATAATTTTATCAATGTCTTTTTCCATTAATATAAATTTCATATAATCCCCCTATGTTTTTATAATAAATCTGGTCTGTTTTCTTTTGTAACTCTTAATTGTTCTTGTTCTCTATATTCTTTTATTTTTTGATGATCTCCAGATAGAAGAACTTCTGGTACTTTCAATCCTCTATATTCTGATGGTTTAGTATATACTGGATAATCTAATAAATTATCATTAAAACTTTCTGATTCTAAACTTTCTTCAGCAATAGCGCCTTCTAGTAGTCTAATTATACTATCTGAAACAATCATTGCTGGTATTTCCCCACCAGTTAATATATAGTCACCGATACTTATTATTTCATCAGTTAAACTTTTTATTCGTTCATCAAATCCTTCATAATGACCACATAGAATAATTAAATGTTTTTTTAATGATAATTCTTTTGCTTTTTCTTGTTTATAAGTTTTACCAGTTGGACACATCATTATTACGTATGAATCTTTTGTTTTAATTTGATCTAAGCATTCAAAGATTGGTTCACATCTTAATACCATTCCAGATCCTCCACCGTAGGGAGTATCATCTACTTGTTTATGATTTAGCTTAGAATAGTCTCTAAAGTTAATAACTTCTATTTCTACTAATTCTTTATCTATTGCTCTTTTAATTATAGATTCATTTATAAACCCAGTAAATATTTCTGGAAAAAGACTCAGGATTGTTATCTTCATAATCTTAACTCCTCTATATTTTGACAAATTATTTTATTGCTTTTAACATCAACTTTTCCTATAAAATTACTTTTTATAGGAATATAGTATTTGTTATTTACTTTTATTAAAGGATTTTGTTTGTTATTTATTACTTCTGTAACCGTTCCATATAATGTAATATCATCATATACTTCTAAATTTAAAAGATCTTCTAATAAATATTCTTCATCAGATAATTTTAAATTTTGATAATCTATATAAACTTTATAGTTACGATAATCTGGTAATTGATTTATATCTTTAATATTATCTATTTCGATTAAGTATTTATTTTTATGAAATCTTACATTAGTTATTAAATGTTCTTCGTCATTTAAATAAATTTTATTATTATTTTTAAATACTTTTTCAGGCATTTCAAAATCACTTAAAACTTTAAGTTCTCCTTTTATTCCAAATGCTCCTGTTACTTTTCCTACATAAATCTTTTTCATAACTAAATTTTAGCATATTTTCGAACATTTTTAAATAAATATTATATAGAAGTAGTAATTTGAAAGGAATGGTTAAAATTAGAGAGAGACAAAATAATTATGGTTTATTGGTAGTGGTTCTATTAATTATCATAATGGTACTTATAAGTTATATTGCTTATAGTAAAGGTTTAGAGAAGAATAGAGATAAAACAACGACTACAACAACTACAACAAAGTTAATTAAAAAGAAACTAAATAAACTCTATACTTATCAAGATATTTGTAAGGAAGAAAAAGAATGTAATAAAGATATCGCTAATATTGATGGATTAATAATAAAATTAGAATCTATCAAAGAAGATAATATTATTTCTCACAACCTTGTGTTTTCAGGAAAAATAGAAAAAACAATAAGTTTAAAAAACTTCATAAGTATAGAAACTATTAATGATGAATTCTTTATAATAGAAGATAATTTAGAAACAAAAAACGAAAATAACAATTTAACTTTATATGATAAAAATTTATTAAAACTAGATAAAATCGTTATAAATAATCTTTTAGATAGAATATCAGATGGTTTAGAAATCACTTACTTCACTTATGATGATTCTTGTACCGAAGAAGAAAATAGCGAAAATTATACTAAAAATATTTCTTTAATTTCTTCTGAAGGGTTTAACATAATAAGTAGTACTAAAGGTCCTTTAAAAGAAGAAGGTTTTACTTGTTAAAAAAAGCGTTTTAAACGCTTTTTATAATATTTCTTCTATCATTTGTAATTCATATACATTATCTATAATTAGATTATCAAAATTATCTTTATATACTTGATATTTATCTTGGCTATTTATTAGGTATCCTATTATTAAAGAACTTTCATTTATTTTTTTTATATTATATAAATTATATCGCTCTACATTAATGCTTTTAAAATCAGTAACAATCATACAATTGACTAAAAAGTTTAAAAATGATCTTTTTTTCTTTGTTAATATTTCTCCTATTATGTAATCGGGTCTATTATTATTAAACCATCTTATTACTTTAGCTTGTTTACTTAATATCGCAAAATCACCTTTATATTCATCTAATCTTTTAGAAAGTTCTTTTTCTAAGTAATTCTTTTTAGTTGTATTTCTAATATCAATAATTATTGGTACTTGTCCTTTTATTAAGTTTAATACTTCGTCTAAGGTTGGTACATGATAAGAACATAAATAATTTAACTCTTCATAAGTAACATCTGTTATCTTATCTTTTAAACTAAGTAACCTAGTTAAATTATTATCATAATATGCGATTATGACATTATCTTTTGTTACATTAAGATTAAAAAGAATTGAATATTTATTAAGTATTGCTTCATTAAAACTTTCTAAAGTATTTTCAAATATTATTTGATTATCATAAATACCTTTATTAACAATTAGTGTTGATTTTAAAAATTCAGTATTTTTCACTGCTAGCATCTCCTAATATTATTTTATCATGGATATTATATCTTGTATATTAATTATTTTTAATCATTTAATTATATTTTCCCACTTTTATTACTACCAGAAAAGTTTTCTAAAATATTAGTAT
>CAYYOP010000028.1:0-10205 GCA_964473435.1 uncultured Muribaculaceae bacterium
GCTGAGTAAGTAATAATAAAATTCATAAATAAATTATCACTCATAAATAAAGTTTTATTAAAATCTTTGTTTAAAATTAATTCTGTATCTAACCAATAGTTAGTATTTTCTTTATAAATCTTTGAATTTTTCAAACTATAATAATTATCATAACCAAAACTTTTGTAGTTAGTTTCTCTTGAATAGTATTCGCCGGTATTCATATGATAAGCATTAGATTTATAACCATGATTTTTAAGTAAGTTAGGTAGAGAATGTAAATAATTATTACGACTAAACGAGTAGGCATTTTGATTATAATTATAAGCTGTAGAATAACCTGTATTAACCATAAATTCAGAATTAAATGTAGATCCTCCACCTGAAGTAAAAGAATAATGATTAGTAAAATTAATTGAGTTTTTCATTAACTCATAAGTTACAGGCATTGTTTGTTTAGTAATTAAGAAATTATCAATACTCTCTAATTGAATTAAAACTAAGTTTTTATCTTTAAATATACCTGTATATTTATTTTCTTTATTTAATTCTAGATTATTAAAATTCTCTTCTAATATATTTATTTCCTCTTCAGTTAATTTATCATTATTTCTAATAAAATTTACATAAAAATCTCTTATAGTATATTCAAATAGTCCAGATACCATTAAACTTTTATTATTATCATTGAATGTTTGATAAACGCTTCTAGGATTGCGCCAGTCATCCCATTCAACACTACTCCTAGTGTTACCCAAAAATAATGGCAACGTACCCTGTATTACTATAAAAGTACTAAATATAATAATTAAATGAATAGGTTTTATTTTATCTTTATGGTTAATTAATTTCAATCCTTTTACTGTTAAAAATACACTGATGATTAAAACAATAATTACCCAAAATTTAATATTAAGGAAAACACTATCTAAATATGCTGCACCTTCTCCTGCTAAACTCATAACACTAAAATCAAAAAAAGTGCTGAAGTATGAAAAATATATTGCTTGAACTAAAAAGATTATAAGATAGAAAGTATAATAAAGTAAATAAATACTCTTTCCAAACTTAGATTTAAATTGTTTAGTTAAAAATAAAATTAATAATATCCAACTAAATGAAAATAAATTAGGAACTAAATTGTACCAAGAATAAAATTTAATATCATTATAATAAAATAATCTTAAAGCTAAATCTAAAATAAATAATGCGCCAAATAAGAATAAGTATCCTCGATCAGTAATTAAATATATAGATATTTTTTTATAAATAAACTTTATACAATTTCTAAACAAGTTATAAATTTTATCTAGGTATTTCTTAATCTTATTATAAAACAATGTTAATATAAATAAGATTAAACCTAAAACAGATATAATAATACCGGTTTTTAAATATGGTGCATCAAACTTTATTTCAATTACATGATATCCCTTATCTATTTCAAATCCTATAAAGGTATCATCTACTACAATGTGCGGAGTTTGAACACCATCTACATAAATACTAAAGCCTTTCTTTTGATATGGAATTGTTAATTTGAAATAACCATCTTCTTTAACATCTATATCTCCATAAAAATAATTATTAGTGCTCTTATCTTTGTTGATAATAAATTCAGAAATGTTATTTTTAATGGTTTTTAATCTTGAATAATCAATAGTATACATTTCTAAGTCACTTAATTGATATTTACCTTTTGTAAAAGTTAAATCTAGACTATTAATTTGTTCGTTAGATGATAAGACATATTCAAAGGTATAATTATTATTATGATATTTCCACTTAGAGCAAGATAGAGAATTTGTTGTATTATTAATAGTTATTTCAGTACTACAATTATATCCTTTTCTTTCAAGTTCCATATTAAATTTAATAATTAATACTTTATTATCAACTGGTTTATCTAAATCAAACTTTAAAGTTCCATTCTTACTAGAGTTTATATAGTGCTTATCATCTTTAAATATATATTCAAGATTGTTAATGTCGCTGACAGAAGTTTTTACATCAAATTTTTTAACATTAGAATTGTAAACATTATCAATACTTTTATTTACAATTATATAATTTAATAAAGCATCTATATTATAAGGATATTTCAATGTATTAAATTCTCTTAAACTCATTATCTTAGAGTTCGAATAGCCTATAGGTAAAACATCTTGATTTTCATAGAGAGTAATATTATCAATTTTATTAATTTCTTGATATCCTATTAAAGGATCTTTCTCACTAATTAAATATTTTGTTCCACTATATATATTAAATAAAATATTATTACTACCAGTTACAGTAGCGTAATCTTTATTAATAATTTCATTTTGAAAAACATCTCTAGTAAACTTCAAGTATTTTTGATTAGATGATGAAGAATAAATAGAAGAATTGTACTGATTTAAAGAATATATCTTATTCACTTTATTTAAAAAACTATCATTAATAAGAGTTCTATAAATAGATTGATTATCTATATTGTCTAAAAGTTCTTTATACACAGGATTATTCTCTTTATCTAAATCATTTAAAGTAACATACTGTTCATTTCTATTTAAAATAATAAATGAAAATAAAGATATAATAACAATTGGAACAAAGATTAAATTATACTTTTTATTTTTAAGTATAATTAATAAAAAGATAATAACGATAACTATATCAGTAATCAATAAATTTAATTGAGCGTAACCTCTAGCGTAATAAAGCATAATTGAAACAATTGGTATTAAACAAAACAATAATTTTTTTAAATTAACTTTCTGTTTAAATAAATCATTTATAAAATTACTTATAATAATAATTGCTAAAGGAAGAAAAGGAATGAATACTTTTCCATCTACATACATTAGCCCATTTAATAAATAACTAACAACGGGAAATAAAATACAAAGTAATAGTACTATAGATAAAAATATTTTGTTTTTTTGCTTAGTTAATAAATTATGTATAAGACTTACTACATAAATAAAGGTTAATCCTAAAGAATATGTGTAATAAAATGTTAACTTGTAAGTCACTTTTGGTGTTAATAAATCCTTTAATTGAGTGACTACAGTAGTGTCACTACGACCTACAATCATAGAATAAAATGTTGGAATTAAAACAAATCCAGTTAATAAGATTCCAATAACTATAAATAAGATAACTTTAAATAGAGGCTTTAAATTATCTAATGTAATTTTTTTCTTTTTCAATATTTTATATATAGTATAAATGCCTAAAGATATAATTCCTGAAACACTAAAATAAAAGCTAGTCATAATCATTAGAAAGATATTAATAATTAATGGTATTCTCTTTTGTTCTTTAAAATAATAATCAATAGAGATAAAAGCACCTATTAAAAAAGGCATGTAATTTACAAACATAATATGACGATGTGAATGAAAAATAAACGGCCCCGATAAAGCAAATATAATAGTAGCAGCAATAGCTACTTTGCTATTATATTTATTATTAATCCATTTATATAATAATAAAATACTTAACAAAATATTTAAAACAGAAATTATTTGTATATAGTTAGCAATACTTATAAAGGGAAAACAATATGATAATAAAATAATCGGACTAAAAAAACCATAATAAAAGAAATAGAATATATTTTGTCCCATTCCTAAATGCATGTTGAATTGAGGAAAAAGATTACCTGTTTCATAAAATAACATACGAAAATACTCTGGAATCGTAATATGTTGGCTTATCCAATCAACATTAGAACCAAAAGCATATCCTTTTATTCTTAAAAATATAACAAAAGATATTATAAAAACATATATAATAGTTAAAAACCATAAATCTTTTTTATTTAATTTTTTCATTGATAACCTCAGTCAAATAATAACATAAGTTATTTCCTTTTTGTTTTTAAATAAAATAATAGATCTTTAATAACTAAGTAAGGAGTACTTAACACGATTTTTAGATCTGTCCAGAAAGATAGAGTATCGTAGTATATTTCATCACATTCTAATTTTGTTTTATGTGTAACTACTCTTCCATGAATTATTTGTGCTAATCCTGTTGTTCCAGGTCTAACCAGATATCTTTTTTCACTAATTTTATCACTCGGTAAAACTTCTTCAACTAAAAATGGTCTTGGTCCAACAAAAGACATTTCACCTCTTAAAACATTAAATAATTGAGGTAGTTCATTTAATTTCAACAAGTCAATAATTCTTGATATTTTAGTATATCTTTTTTCTTTAGGTAAAAGAGAAGAATTAGGAACTTTAGTTCTTAATTTATACATTCGATAAGGTTTACGATTTAAACCTTCTCTAAATTTATTTTCTCTGAAAGAAAATTCTTCTAAAGAAAAATAAAGCACTAATGATGTTAGTAACATTAATGGTAGAAATATAATTATTAAAATAAACGAAAAGAATATGTCTAACATTCGTTTAATATATTTTTGATACATAGATTTTCACTCATTTCTATATTTTTAAGCGCAAAAAAACAATAAGTTGTTTTCAACGCCTATATTACCATGTTTTTCACAATAGAGAAAGACTTTTAAAGTGTAATTTTCAAAAAAAGGTAATAAAATTACTTTAAACAAAGAAAATGTGTTATTTTTTTTCTAATATGATATACTAAACATACGATAAGGAAGGTTTTAAAATGAAAAATTTCTTACAATTTATTATACCTTTATTAGTAATATGTGGTATTGGAGTGGTAATGCTATTGAGTAATAATACTCATGATGATACAAAAAGACTATATGTTAAATGTAATAACATTTCAAAAAACTATGAAGTTTATAGTGGAGTAAAATTGTTTTTTGCTGAAAAAAATGATAAATGTAAATTAGATATTGAAGTTGTCAATGTTGATCGTAATTATATTAAAATTAACACATCTTTTTTATGGCGTTTAAATGAAAATGGTGAAATAGATAAAAATGAAGCACGAGAATCAAACGTTATTCAAATAGGAGAAGAAGTTACCCTTTTCTCATATGACGAAAAAACAAAATATATATTTGCATTCAAATAAGGATAGAACCTTATTTTTTTTATTAAAAAGTATAAATATAATAATATGCATATTCTTTAATACAGCTTAAGTTATTATTTGCAAAAAACACAAAATTTAGAGGTTTTTTTTCTTCTAATAATAAATGTTATATGTTATACTTTAAAAGAAATGGGGACTTTATATGAAGAAGTTAATTTTATTATTCTTTTTAATTTTATTACCATTAAATGTAAATGCTAAAGAAGATTTAGATATTATATGTGATAAATATACATTTAAAGAATTCGAAGAATTTACTTGTCGGACAAGTATTAATACATCTTTTGAATTTAATAAAATAACATTTGATGTAAATTTAGATAAAGGCTTATCGGTTGACGATGTACGAACAAATTATACAAACTTATGGAAGGTTACCTTAAATAAAAATACTGTAACTGCTGAAATCATTCATGGAGAACCTGTAAGTGGACTTCAAGAATTTGGAATTTTATTATTTAGCACATTAGATTTTGGTAATCAGAATATATCATTAAAAAATATAAAACTTGTCAATACTGAAGAAAACAAAACTTTAGAAATCGAGGACAGCAATAAAGAAATAAAAGTATTATCTTCTGAAAACAAATTAAAAAGTATTTCAATTGATGATAAAAAAATAGAAAGATTTTCTTCGAGTATATATAATTATACGATTAATGTTAATAAATCAACTACCAAAATCAACTTAAGTGCTGACTTAATAGATAAAAATGCTGAAATAAATGGTATAGGAGAAATTGAATTAGAGTCTCATACAACTGTAGTTCCTATTATAATAAAAAGTGAAGCTGGATTAAATAAAATTTATTATATAAATATAATAAAAGAAGATCTTTTATCACCAGATATCAAAGCATCATTAATTGAACTTAAAGATAATAAAAATAATATTATAAATTTCAACTTTAACCCAGAAGTTTATGAATACAATATTGAAGTAGATCCAAAATTAACATCACTAAGTTTAAATATTAAATTAGAAGATTCAGATTTAAGTTTAGTTAAAGAATATGGAAATCGAACTATTACTATTGAAGATGGCGACAATGTTATACTTATTAAAATAAAGAATTCGAAAAACGAAATTAAAACTTATGTTTTAAATGTAACAAAGTTATTATCAAATAAGTCTTCAAATTGTTATTTAAAATCATTAGTAATCGATAATTATGATTTAAGGTTCAATAAAAAAGTTAAAACCTATAAATTATCAATTAAAAAATATATAAAAAAATTAAATATATCTGCAATTGCCGAGGATAATAAATCTATTGTAAATATAATTGGTAATGAAGATTTAAAAACAGGTAGCATAATCAAAGTGATAGTAAAAGCAGAAAATGAAAGTAGATTTACTTACCAAATTCAAATCACACAACAAAAAACAAATATACTCGTGCATATTTTATGTACAGGACTAATAGCTATTACAATATTAATTATTAATAGTTTGTTTAAAAAACACAAGAAGAAATCTATTAAAAAGAAAGAAATAATTAAAGTACCAACTAAAGAAGAAAAAGTTTCTAAAGAAGAAACAGTTAAATCAAAAGAAAAGAAAGATTCTAAAAAACCTGACAAAAAGACTTCAAAAAAAGTTGGTGATCAAAAATTAAAATCATCTAAAGAAAATTCGAAATCAGTTAAAAAGAAAGACTCTACAAAATCAGATCATAAAACAAGAAAGAAAACAAAAGAACAAAAACTTTCTGAGAAACCTAAAGTTGCTAAAAAAGCAGTTAAAAACAAACAAAAAAAACGTACTCAAAAAAAACAATGGAAAAAGAAAAAGAAAAACCGAAACAAAAGAAAAAGTAATAAAAAATAATTCATATTGTAAAGAAAAAGTCGAATTATTATAAATTCGACTTTGGAGGTAAAAATATGTTATTACACTACTTTAATGTGGTATACTTTATTAGTATTTTAAAAGACAAAGAATTGTAATAAAAAGAAAGTTAAATAAGAAAAGTGTATTTATTTTGCTTTCTTATATTATAAGATATTCACTTCTTTAAAAAGTGAATGGGTTAGTTGCACAGAAAAAAATGTTTCGCATATAAAAATGCGAAATAAAACAAAATGTTATTTGAGGAAGTGAAATATCATGGCGAATTTTTTTAAAGGGATATTAGGTGGAATAGGAAATATAATTCCTGGCTTAAGTGGAGCCGCCCTTCTAGTAATATTAGGAGTATATCAAAAAATTATTAATGCTATATCTGAACTAGCAAAATTTAAAAACATAAAAAAGAATATTATATTTTTATTACCTATTGGATTAGGTGTTGTTATTGGTACTGTAGTATTTGGAAATATTTTAATGTATTTATTAAAAGAATATCCTATGCAAACATCATATTCATTTACTGGATTTATAATTGGAACTATTCCAATGTTGTTTAAAGAAGCTAATAAAGAAGGTTTTGACAAAAAATATCTAATTTCACTTTCAATAACATTCATTATTGGTTTAGGTCTATTAAGTTTAAAAGGATATAGCAATATACAAGCAACAGATTTGACATTTATTCAAGGATGTATATTAGGTTTAGTATTAGCAGGATCAACAATAATACCGGGTATTAGTAGTACTGTATTATTAAATCTATTAGGATTTTATCAATATTATTTAAAAGCCGTTTCAACATTAGATATTATTTCTTTGTTTCCAGTAATGATCGGTTTAGGTATTGGTGCACTTATTTTTATTTTTATTATTAATTATTTACTTAAAAATCATTATGGATATACATATTATACAGTATCAGGATTTTGTATAGCTACAATACCTGCTGTGATAATAGGTAAGCCTAGTTTAGATTTAGTTACTTTCTTTAGCATACTTTGTGCTATAGGGGCATTTCTATTAACATATTATGTTGGCAAGAAATGTGAAGCAAAAGAATGATATATAAAAACGTCTTTAAATAAGACGTTTTATTCTGCAATTTTTTTCAATTTATTAATATTTAATAAAGTAATATTATTTCTTCCGATTTTTATTATGTTATCATTTTCAAAAGTTTTTAACATCCTGCTTATAACTTCCCTAGCGCTTCCTAATTCATCAGCTATTTTGCTATGTGTGGTTACAAGTTTATTGTTAATAAATTCTTGTTCTAATAAATAGTTTGCTAGTCTTTTGTCTAAAGAGTGAAATACTACTTGTTCTAAAATCCAGATAGTATCTGAAAATCTTGAAGCTAATAATTTGCTAACATAATTAGATATAATTATCGATTTTTTTAAAATTAAATCAAACTTTTCAGTTGGTATTAGAATAATTTCAGTATCTTCATCACATTGTAAACTCATATCAAAGTTAATATCTTTCATTATACAGGAAGATGAAAACAAACACATATCATTTCTATGTAACTTATATAAAGTAATTTGTTTACCTTGATTAGATTCTAAAAAAGCTCTAATTATTCCTTTAGTAACAATAATAAAGCCGATACATTCATTGGAATCTTGTAAAATAATATCATCTTTTTTATATTTGATAACTTTTGCATCAACTATTAAATCGTTTTTTTCAATATCTGAAAGTTTATTCCATACTTTAAAACTATTTTTTAAACTATTTTCTATATTAATCATATAAGCCTCACTACCAACATTATATCATGTGACTTAGTTACTGAATAAAAAAAAGTAATGACATATAATAATAACATACTGAAAGGAAGATAAAATGAAAATATTAGAAGTAAATAAAGAGAATTTTGATGATGTAGTATTCTCTAGTGGAAAAACAGTTTTGGTCGATTTTTATGCAGAATGGTGTGGACCATGTAAAGCATTAACTGTTGTATTAGATAAATTAGCAGATACAAGATCAGATGATGTTTTAATTGCAAAAGTGAACATTGATGATAATCCAGAATTAACAAGTAAATATCAAGTTGTAAGCGTTCCAACTTTAATGTTAGTAAGAAACGGAAATGTTGTTAAAACAGAACCAGGGTTCAAATCAAAAGAGGCACTAGAAAAATTTATTAATGATTAAAAATTAAAGAGTTAGTTTAATAACTAACTTTTTTTTAATTTAAATTTGATGTGTTATAATAACTCATAAATTGAGGTGGATTATGAAAAAAGTTAAAAAGAAAGCGATATTATTTAAAAAAACAGCATTTTTATTATTGTTTTTAATAATAGCGCCTTCATTTACTGAAAAAAAACGATCTAATGGTACTAAAAAGCTTTATGCAAATGAAGAAATATTAATGCTTACATATAATATTGGAGATTGTACATTTGGAGAAAATGTTTCATGTATATCACCAAAACAAACAAAAGAAAATTTAAAGGGAGTAATATCATTACTTGAAGATGGAGATTATGATGTTTGTTTATTACAAGAATCTAACTGGTAAATATTGGTAACTATTTAATTAATCCTAGTAAGAAAATAGCGAATTACTTTTCTGATTGTAGTTATATCTATGGTTCTAATTCTAATGTTTTAAATTACTTAGATAATGGTAACATGACATTAACTAAATATATGTCTGAAAATAAATGTTTAAAAATACCTATTCATGGAAGAGGAAAGTATAATGATTATTTTCTTGTTCATAAACTATTAATAGAAACAAGAATAAAAATTGAAAACTCAAATAATGAATTAGTCATTTATAATATTCATCTTGCACCATACTTAAAAAACAAAACAGTCAAAAGAGAGCAGATTAATTATTTATTAGAACTTGCTAATATAGAATATCAATCAGGTAATTATGTTGTTATTGGTGGGGATTGGAATACTAATCTAAATAAAGAATCATTAAATCAACAATTAGAAGAAGTATTTAAAAATAATCTTTGGGAATTTGAGAAAATAGAAGGCCCAACTCATCAATCTGAAAATGAGAATGGTCAAACGGTAAACCAAACTATAGATGGATTTTTATTCTCGCCAAATTTAGTTGGAAACGTTAAAAATTTAGAAGACTTTAGCTATAGTGATCATTCACCAGTAGAACTGAAATTAAATATGAAATAATTATCTTTAATAGATTGAAAAATATAAAATATTGAAAAAAACCACAAAAAAATCAATCTCACGATTGATTTTAATATTAATGTCCGATATTCGAACAAATTTTTCATTGGAGCAAGCGACCAGAATCGAACTGGCATCCCAACCTTGGCAAGGTCGTATAATAACCATTATACTACGCCTGCAT
>CAYYOP010000029.1:0-9508 GCA_964473435.1 uncultured Muribaculaceae bacterium
ATGCTTTTAAAGAAGTAGATAATGTACTTCATCGTGGAGTTCAATCAATCAGTGATTTAATTGCTGTATCTGGTTTAGTTAACTTAGACTTTGCAGACGTTAAAACTGTTATGGAGAAACGTGGAAATGCATTAATAGGTATTGGTCTAGGTGTAGGAGAAAACAGAGCAATAGAAGCTGCAAAACAAGCTGTATCTTCACCATTACTTGAAACAAGTATAACTGGTGCTAGTGACGCTATTATAAATGTAACTGGTGGAACTAATTTAACATTATTTGAAGCAGAAGATGCTGCTGAAGTAGTAAGACAATCTGCTAATACAGATATTAATATAATATTTGGTGCAGTTATAAACTAAAACTTAAATGATGAAGTAATTGTTACTGTTATAGCAACAGGATTTGAAGAAGAACCTCCAATAGATTATGGTATGCGTGTTGAAGAAAGACCTCGTAGTATAATAGATGATGAATCAGATTTTGATATCCCTCCATTTCTAAGAGATAGAGATAACTTCTAAATTATAATAAAAAATATAAAAAGCGACATAAATTATGTTGTTTTTTATTTATAATAAAATGGGTGAGACAATGATAGTTTATTTAGACTTAGTTATTATTATTAACTTTATTATTGATTGCCTACTATTAATAAGTGTTGATGTTCTATTAAAAAGGAATGCTAAATTTAAAAGAATCTTATTTGCTGCTTTATTAGGAAGTTTATCTACCTTTATATTATTTCTAATAGGCAGTAGTATTTTATTATTGCTACTTAAACTATTAATAAGTGTCTTAATGATATTAATTGCGTTTAAATATCAAAGTTTCAAATATTTTAAAGATAATTTATTTTGGTTATATATTATAAGCATTATATTAGGTGGAACAATATATTTATTAAATGATCAAATAGCTCTTGTTAATAGCGGAATAGTATTTTCAAAGAATGGATTTAAAATAAATTTAATATTATTAATAATATTAGCGCCAATAATTTTATATAAATATATAAAATATCAAAAAAACTTTAAAAATAATTATTCTAATTATTATGATGTTGACATATACTATATGGGTGAAAAAATATCAGAAACTGGTTTTTTAGATACAGGAAATAAATTAAAAGATCCATATTTTGGAAGACCAATAATATTAGTTAACAAAGAACTAATAACAAAAGATGTAAAAACATTTTTAGTACCATATCATGTTTTAAATGATAATGGATTATTAGAGGTATTTAAACCAGAAAAAATTATTGTTAATAATAAAACAATAAAAAAAGTTTTAGTTGGTTTATCAGACGTTAGTTTAAATGGAGTAAAAATAATTTTAAATACGGAGGCTATATGAAAAAAATATGGTTATGGTTTTGTAAAGTATTAAAAATAGAAAATAAATTATTTTTTGTAGGAGCAACAGATGCATTACCACCACCTCTATCTAGAGAAGATGAATTAACTTATGTATTAAAAAGTAAAGAAGGAGATATGTCTGCTAGAAATGTACTTATAGAACATAACCTAAGGTTAGTTGTATTTTTATCTAAGAAATATGAAAGTACTGGCTATGATATAGAAGATCTCGTAAGTATAGGATCAATTGGTCTTATAAAAGGAATAGAAACTTATAAACCAGATAAAAATATAAAACTAGCTACTTATTGTAGTAGATGTATCGCTAATGAAATATTAATGTTTATTAGAAAAAATAAAAAAAGAAAAAGCGAGATAAGTTTTGAAGATGCTTTATCTTTTGATTCAGAAGGAAATGAATTACATTTAGAGGATATACTTGGAACTGAAGAAGATATAGTTTATCAAGAGTTTTCCGAAAAAGTTAATAAAGAAAGTTTAGAAAGCGAACTTGGAAACCTAACTCAAAGAGAAAAAACAATCATGACTTTAAGATATGGACTTAATAATACTGATGATTATACTCAAAAAGAAGTAGCAGAAATATTAGGAATAAGTCAATCATATATATCTAGAATAGAAAAAAAAGTAATAAAAAAATTACAAACTACACTAGAGGGAAGATAAATCGCATATATATTGTCTAATTATAATAAAACTTTTGACTTTATCTAATTTATATATTAAAATTAGTAATATAGGAGAGTGTGAAAATGGACAATGCTAATGTAAATGAAACAGTAACCTTACAAAATAAAAAAGGAATGAGTAAGACAGTTAAAGGAATAATTGTTTCACTTGTTATTATTCTAACTATTTTAGTAGGGATAGCTATTGGTTATGGTTTATTTAAAATAGTATATCCATAATTTATAAAACCAATGAATAGAAAAAACTTCTTTTGCTCAATATAATTGAGAGAGGAGTTTTTTTATTTGAACAAATACAAAGTAGAAATAACAGGAGTAAATACAAATAACATAAAAGTATTAAAAAACTCAGAGATGATACCTTTATTTAAAAAATATCAAAATGGAGACTTATCTGCTAAAGAAGAACTTGTTAATGGAAACTTAAAATTAGTACTTAGCCTTATTCAAAAATATAATAATGGTAAACATGATATGAATGATTTATTTCAAATAGGATGTATTGGCTTAATTAAAGCTGTTGATAACTTTTCTTTAGAATATAATGTAATGTTTTCAACATATGCTGTCCCATTAATATTAGGAGAAATAAAAAGATTTATAAGAGATTCTAGTGTCGTTAGAATAAGTAGAAGTATTAGAGATAATGCATATTCTATTTTAAAATATAAAGATCAATATATGCTTCTTCATGGAATTGAACCTAGTAATGAGGAGATATGTAAGGCACTAGAACTAACAGAATATGATTTATCTTCTGCTCTAGAAAGTTTAATAACTCCTATAAGTATATTTGATCCTATATATAATGATGGTGGAGATACAATCTATTTATTAGATCAACTTGCTGATAATAAAGAAAGAATAGATAAAGATGATGTTATAAGTTTAGAACGGGCATTAACTAAAATTAATCAACGAGAATCTAGTGTTTTATATGCTAGATACATTTATGGTAAAACTCAAATGGAAATTGCTGATGATTTAGGTGTATCACAAGCCCAAGTATCTAGGATAGAAAAGAACGCAATTAAGAATGTTAAAAGACTAATGAAATAATTATAAAGAAAAACCATATAATTTTAATGGTGAACTATATGCTAATGAGTGATTTACAACGAAAAGATATTGTTAATGTAGTAGATGGAACTAGATTAGGCAAAATAGTAGATATAAATATAAATCAAGAAGGATTTATAAATAGTTTAGTCGTCGAACCTGTTAAAATGTTAAGAAGAATAAGTTATGGTAGTGAAATTAATATTACATTTAAACAAATTGTTACTATTGGTAGTGATGTAATTTTAGTTGACTTAAATAAATCGTAATTAAAACTGTAAAAATTTACAGATTTTTTTAATATATGTTATAATTCTTAAGAGGGATAATATGAATAAGAAGATATTGATATTAGCTAGTATTATTTTATTTTTAGATCAAATTAGTAAAGTTTTAATAGATGTTTATTTAAAAATAAATGCGAAAATAATCTTAATACCTAATTTTTTTAGTATAACTAGAGTTAGCAATTATGGTGCGGCTTGGAGTATCTTAAATAATAAGACTTACTTTTTAATAGGGATAACATTAATAGTATTAATTATTTTATATAAATATGTAGATACATTTAAAAAAAATACACGAAATATAATATCTTTTGGATTATTATTTGGTGGAATAACTGGTAATTTACTAGATCGATTATTTTTAGGATATGTAAGAGATTTTTTATCTTTTAAAATTATAAATTATAATTATCCAGTATTTAATATAAGTGATGTAGCAATATTTATTGGAACAATACTTTTAATAATTGCGATAATAAAAGGAGAAGATTATGGAAATAGTAGTAACAGAAAATAATATAAGAATTGATAAATATTTACAACAAAATACTGAATACTCAAGAAGTTTAATTCAAAAAATGATAGCAAGTGAACATGTATTAGTAAATAATTTACCAACAAAAGCTAATTACTTAATTAAAGAAGAAGATATTATTATAATAAAAGATGGATTTGTTAAAGAAACAAAACTAGAACCAGAAAACATAAAATTAGATATAATTTATGAAGATGAAGACTTAATAATAATAAATAAACAATCTGGCATGGTCGTACATCCAGGAAATGGAAACTCTAATAATACTTTAGTGAATGCTTTAATGTATCATACTAGTTTGAGTGAAACAGAAGATGAAAGACCGGGAATTGTCCATAGATTAGATAAAGATACAAGTGGACGTATGATCGCGGCTAAAAATAATAAAGCACACGAACTTCTAACTGATATGTTTAAAAGAAGAGAAGTTAACAGAGAATATACTGCTTTAGTAGTAGGAGAGATTCAGCCAGAAACTGCTACAATTGATGCTCCTATTGGAAGAGACAATGTCGATAGAAAAAAAATGGCTGTAACTGATAAAAATTCAAAAGAAGCTAAAACACATTTTAAAGTTATTAATAGATATAAAGGATATACATTATTAGAATTAAAATTAGATACTGGAAGAACTCATCAAATAAGAGTTCATTTAAAATATATAAATTATCCAGTATACAATGATCCAGTATATACTACACGGAAATGTACTGAATTTGGACAATATTTACATTCAAGTAAAATATCTTTTAATCATCCGGTAACAAATGAATACTTAGAATTCACTGCTCCTTTACCAGATGAATTTACTGATTTTTTAAATAAATTAGAACAAGAAACAAATATAAATTAAAGTTATGATTAAAAAACTATTTAAAACTATATATGGAATAATCCAAATAGAAGATAGACTAGATAGTTTTTTAGTTTCTATAAATAAATAAATGGAAGAAAAAAGAATAATAACTAAACTAAAAAGAGATAATATAATATTACTATAATTATAAAAGAAAATATAAAAAAGAGGATTAACTAAATAAGTGCTAACTAATATAAATAAGTAACTATTATTAATTGAATAATTAACTAGAATTTTATAAACACTAAATAAAAGAAAGAGGTTATTTATAAAACAAATAACTAATAAAGTATTATTGTTTATATAAATGTTATTATTTAGTGAAGCAAAACCTAGAGGAATAAACCATATAAATAGTATAAATACGAAAAAAGATGCTTTTTTAATCATTTCCTCACCCTTTACTTAAATCTTAAATTGTTATAAAATATTATATGAGAGAGGAAAGATAATTATGAGTTTAACTGTCAGTTCTAAAGACGAAATAATAATGAGATTAGTTCATTACTTTGTAACTGAAGAAGATTATCAACCTATTATTGTTAATGGAGTCAAAAATGAAATATGGTTAGAAAATTTAAATGCTCCATATCGAATAGTAAGAATAAATTCTAATTATATTCATAATGAAGAACAATTAAAATTTGATAGTTTCAAAGTTAAAAGTATTGCTAAACAAATAAAGAAAAAAACTTTATCATTTAAAATAAATACTTTAAATATACTTTTAGATTTAAATGATAATGTAAATACATCAACTGAAAAAAATATAGATACATATAAAATAAAAGATATAAAAGATGTAAGAAAAGATAATGGACTTGCTAGCTTATATCCTAAACTAAAAACATTTACAGTAAAAAAAGAAAACAACTTAGATTTAATTGTTAATATTACTAATGATATTAATAAAAAAACAGAAACAGATAATGAAAAATACGAGAAAGTATTTAAACCTAAAAAAATTATAGCAACTAAAGTATTAATCGCTATAAATATTATAATGTTTATATTTACAATATTTATACCAGAAGTACAAAATGCTTTAATATTAAACCCATATCTTATAAAATTTGAACCATGGAGACTATTAACAGCAGGATTCTTACATGGAGATATCCTTCATCTATTCGTGAATATGTATTCATTAAATATAATAGGAACTCAAGTAGAAACATTCTTAGGAAAAAGAAACTACTTAGCGGTTTATTTTGGAAGTTTGATAACATCTAGTTTATTATCAAGTGTTATTACTAAGAGTTTAAGCTTAGGAGCATCCGGTGCTATATTCGGCTTACTAGGATGTCTAGCATACTTTGGATATCACTATCGTTTATACCTTGGTGGTGCTTTAAAAAATCAAATAATACCAGTAATCCTTATTAATCTATTTATAGGAATAATAACACCATTTATAGATAATGCTGGTCATATTGGTGGCTTAATCGGAGGACTATTTCTATCGATGGCTTTAGGAGTAGGTAAAAAAGAAGATAAGACAACAAAAATAAATGGAATAATAATATCAATCATTTATTTTAGTTTCTTAACATATTTATTGTTATTTAAATAGAAGAGCAATCTTCTTTTTTTATTGAATATGTCAAATTATAAGAATGTATTGTCAAAAATCTGATTCAATTGAAGTAGTACTTAAAAAATGATAAAATTTAAGATAGGTGAACAAGATTAAAAATAAAAATAAAATAATATTAAGTGTAATAGGAATAATAACAATCCTATTAGTAACAATAGGACTTTCCTTTGCGTACTTTACGTCCAATGTAACAGGTGGGAGTTATGAATATAGTTTATAATGGTGGAGCGAATATAAATGCTAATAATATAATTCCATCAAATACACCATTTGGAACTAAAACATTTACAGTTACTGGAAATAATACATTAGATGATTCAGAAATGTTATATAACATTTCATTATAATAGAAGAAAATACTTTCTCAGATAATGCTATACATTATAAATTAGTGAGTGTTAATACTGATAATTTTGGAGAAGTATTTCCATCAACAAGTATATACCTATTTTAACTGGAGAAAGTGAAATATTTTTAGGTAATGGAAAATTTAATAGAAAAACAAATGGTAATAAAGTGCATACTTATAATTTAGAATTGTATTTCCCAGATATTAGAGAAAACCAAAATAAAGATCAAAATAAAACCTTTAAAGCCTTTGTTAAAATAAATGAAGGAGAGAACAATCTCAACTTTGATTTTATAGCAGATTCATCTGCACCAAATATTTATAACGGACAAAAAGGATATTATAAATATATTGGAACTGATGAAAGTGTAATAATCCCAGAATCAATCAACGGTAATGTTTTAAAAGACTATTATAAGATGTTCGAAGAAAATAGAGTAGTTAATAAAGTAAGTTCTAATAGTACAAAAGTAACTGATATGGCATTTATGTTCTATAAGTCTGAAGTTACTGATTTAGATTTAAGTTCGCTTAATACTTCTAATGTAACTAATATGTTAGCTATGTTTTCAGTAAGTAAAGTTACAAATTTAGACTTAAGATCTTTCAATACTTCAAATGTTGTGAATATGTCTAGTATGTTTGATGGAAGTTTTGCTACTGATATAAATTTAAGTTCTTTCAATACTTCAAATGTTGAAGATATGAGTGCTATGTTTAGTTCTAGCCAAATTGCTAGTATAGATTTAAGTTCATTTGATACATCAAGTGTAACAGAAATGAGTTATATGTTTAGCGGTAGTTTAGCTACTACTGGATATGCAAGAACTCAAGTAGACGCTGATAGATTTAATTCCAGTGGTGATCTTCCCTCTGGCTAACTTTCATATTAAGGTAATGAAATAAAAAAAACACAAATTATTGTGTTTTTTTTGTTAAAATTTTCTATATAATCCGATGGCCTTACCTAGTATAGTAACATTATCTAAAATAATAGGTTCCATATGATCGTTTTCTGGTTGTAATCTAATATGATCGCTTTCTTTATAGAAAGTTTTAAGTGTTACTTCATTGTCATTATTCATAGCAACTACGACATCACCATTTCTAGCAACCTTTTGCTTTTGAACAATAATAATATCTCCATCATATATTCCAACATTAATCATACTTTCACCTTCAACTTTTAAAGTAAAGATTGATTCTCTGCTTGGTATTAAACTTGCTGGAAGTGCAAAAAGATCATCGGGATTTTCAATTGCTTCAATAGGAGAACCTGCAGTTATTTTTCCTAGTAGAGGAACTTTAACTATTTCTTCATCTTTAGGAGCGTATTCATTTTCTCCTACAACTTCAATTGTTCTAAATTTAGAAGCAGTTTTTTTAATAGCGCCTTTTATTTCTAATTGTTTTAAGTGAGTATGAACAGTAGCTGGACTACTTAAATTTAATCCTGCACATATTTCTCTTACTGATGGTGGATAACCATTTTCAACTATATACTTTTTTACAAATATTAATACTTCTTCTTGTTTTTTTGTTAAATTTTGTATCAAAATATCACATCCTAAAACAATATTAACATAGCAAGTGTAAATTGTCAAACAAATGTTTTGTTTCAGTCTTGACACGAATGTTTGTTCGTGGTAAAGTGTTATTGTAAGAGGAAGGAAGTGGAAATATGATAGCAAGTATTAAAAATTATTATGGAGTGATAGTGTTTTATTTCCTCCTTGCCTTACTATTAGTCGCGATGAGCCTACGAAATCAAATGATTGAGGTGGCATTGACTGATAATAATATAATAAAAATCGATAAGTGAAAGGCTTATCGATTTTTTATTATAAATGTTTTTTTAATATGTCTTCTAATGGTCTTAGATCATTAGCGCCTAAGAATAAGAATACCTCATTTTTATATGCTGCTAACTTATGTATATCATCTTTAATTAGAGATTCTGAATTAGGTATTTTATCTATTAATATTTTAGATGTTATTTCTTTATAATCTTCTTGTTTTTCTCTAGATGGATGAATATCTAAAATATATGTCTTATCTGATTTATTTAATTCTTCAATAAATTCTTCAGCAAAATTTAAAGTTCTTGAAAAAGTATGTGGTTGAAATATCGTTATTAATTTTTTGTCTGGATATTTTTGTTTAACGGCAGAGATAGTTTTATTTATCTCAGTAGGATGATGTGCATAGTCATCAATAATAACTGAGTCACCAACTTTTTCTTCACTAAATCTTCTTTTTACTCCTTGATAAGTTATTAAACTTTTATGTATATCTTCTTTATCAATATTTTCAAGATAGCATATTGTAATTACTGCCAAACAATTTAATAAAATATGTTCTCCATAAAAAGGTAGATCAAAATGATGATAAAAATCATTGTTAATATAAACATCAAATTTTGTACCACTATCACTATAAACAACATTTTTAGCGATAATATTATTGTTATTATTTAAACCATAATATAAGACATTATCTAATTTTAATGATCGAATGTTTTGGTCATCTCCCCAAACAATTAATTGTTTTCCTTGGTTAGCAAACTCTTGATAAGCTGAAATTACATCGTTTAAATCTTTATAATAATCAACGTGATCTAGTTCAATATTAGTAATTATAATATAATGTGGAAAATAACTTAAAAAATGTCTTTTATATTCACATGCTTCTAAAGCAAACAATTTATTATTTATACTAGCATTACCAGTTCCGTCACCAATTAAATAATTACAT
>CAYYOP010000030.1:0-8793 GCA_964473435.1 uncultured Muribaculaceae bacterium
ATTAACAAGAGTTGGTTTAAAAAAACATATTAATAAAAAACCAAATCAATTATCTGGTGGGCAAATGCAGAGAGTTGCTATTGCTAGAGCAATAGTTAATGATCCAGATGTTGTCCTAGCAGATGAACCTACTGGAGCTTTAGACTCAAAAACAAGCGTTGAAGTAATGGAATTAATTAAAGAAATTTCATCTGATGAATTAGTAATTATGGTAACTCATAATAGAGAATTAGCAGAAAAATATTCTTCAAGAATAATTGAACTATCAGACGGTAAAGTAATTAGTGATTCAAATCCTATTAAAGAAGCAACTACAGATAAAATTTGGAATATAAAGAAAACGGCAATGGGTTTTTTATCTGCCCTATCATTATCATTTAATAATATTAAAACTAAAAAAGGTAGAACTTTACTAACTGCATTCGCTTCTAGTATTGGAATAATTGGTATTTCAACTATATTAGCACTTTCAAATGGTTTCGATAAACAAATTGATGAATTTGAAACTGAAGCATTAGGTTCTTTTCCTATAAGTATTAGTCAACAAGCAGTTATTATGGATGAAGAAAAAATGAAAGATTTAATGAAAGAATATCATAAAAGTGAAAAGAATACCCAAATCATTCCTTATAACTCTGCTGAATTAGATGTTCTCCATACAAATAAAATAGATCAAGATTATATTAACTATATTGAAAATATAGATAAGTCCTATACTAATGAGATTTCATATTATCGTGTAACTGGTTTAAATTTACTTAATAATTCTAAGCCAGTTCAGTCATCAAATTTAAATATGCAAAGTTTACCTAAAGCTTTAAATAATGATATAAGTAAATATATGACTACTAATTATGATTTATTACAAGGAAATATTCCTAAAGATAAAAATGAATTATTATTATTTGTTGATAATGGTAATAGAATAGATACTTCTATATTAGAAACCTTAGGTTTTGATATAGATAAAAACTTAGATTACAAAGATATTATAGGTAAAGAATTAACTTTAATTATGAATGATGATTTTTATCAAAAAATGAGTGGTTTCTATTTAATGAAACAAGATTTTGAAGCAATGAAAAATAGCAAGAAAAGTCTTTCGCTAAAAATAGTTGGCATTGTTAAACCAAAAGAAAATAACGATTCTGCTGTAGGTGTAGATTATAATAGTATGATGAACAGCGCTACTACAGGTTTAAAAGGTGGTATATTATATACTAACGAACTAATCGAATATGTCTTAGAAAACAATAATAATTCAGAAATTGTTAAAGCACAAAAAAAAGCGAAAAATAATTTGCTAACTGGTGAAACTTTAACTAATAGTGAAGATAAAAACAACTTATTATTATACTTAGGCGGAGACTATACTCCTATTATGATTAATATTTATCCTAGCAATTTTGAAGCAAAAAAAAATATTACTAAATATTTAGATAACTATAATGATAAATTAGATGATTCTGATAAGATTGTTTATACTGATTACGCTAATATGATGATAAACATGGCTGGTGGAATTATGGATAGTATTACTTATGTTCTAATAGCTTTCAGTGCTGTTAGTTTAGTAGTATCAGGAATTATGATTGGGATCATAACATATATATCTGTTTTAGAAAGAACTAAAGAAATAGGTATCTTAAGAAGTTTAGGTGCAAGAAAAAAAGATATCTCAAGAGTCTTTAATGCTGAAACATTTATTATAGGATTAGGTTCGGGTATGTTAGGAGTTGGAATAGCATATGCTCTAACCTTCCCAATAAATATATTGTTAGAAAACTTAACTGGCTTAGAAGGTGTTTCCTCGTTAAATCCACTTCATGCATTTGGAATGGTCATATTAAGTATTTTAATAACATTGGTAGGAGGTTTCATACCTGCCAAAATAGCTGCTAGAAAAGATCCAGTTATTGCATTAAGAACTGAATAAAAAGAAATTTAATATTTCTTTTTTTATTTCTTAAATATAAATATTCCGACTATCATTATAACTACACCTAATAATTTACTCCACTCAAATACTTGCTTATCTGTTCCAAATAAAGCAAAAACTTCAATTAAATATGAAACTATTAACTGCGCTAGTAAGATTAGCATTGTTGCTTGAGTTGGTCCTAATTTAGATATACCTTTTATTACAGTAAAGGTAATAAAAGCACCTATTACACCTCCAAATAAATATAATTTATTTTCAATAGTAAATACTGATAATAGATTTTTATGTCCCATAAATATCCACATTATAATACAAGTTATTAAAGCACTAAATTGAACCCAAACATTTGACACCCACATATTTGAAGATTCCATCAACCTAGTATTAAAAACTCCTTGAACACTCATTAATAGACCTGCTAATAAAGCAAAAATGATACCGATATTAATCACTCCCATATATATTATTCCCTAAAATTTTATTTTAATCTAATATAAAAAAGGATTTAAATCCTTTTTTTTATATTATTTTGATATTGTCTATATTTAATCTAGCCCAAATTCTATATTTACCATCGCGAAGTGCGCTTAGTACTACAGTATTTCTTTTTGGCTCTATTTTAGTTATGTAATAAAATTCATCATATTGAATTAAATTTTTACCTTGCCAATTAACTAACTTGATAGGTAAAACTTTATCATACAATTCTAATTCTTTTTTATCCTCAGTATATTTAAGTAATTGATATTCTTTTAAAGTATCTGGGTTTACTATTTGATCTTCATAATAGTAGGTATATTTTATTGGATCAACTTTTTTTCCATTTAGCCAAACATCGTAATGAAGATGAGACCCAAAAGAATAACCACTATTATTCATGTTTCCTACTTTATCACCTTGCATTACAACATCTCCTACTTTAACTATAATACTATTCTTTTTTAAGTGGATTAATCTAGTTGTAAATCCATCTTCATGTTGTATTTTAACTAAATTTCCTGGATCAGTAGTATTATTTAAGTTTTGTGTTTTACCATCAACTACTGATATTACTCTTCCATTAGCTGGAGCAAAAACATCTACATTTTCTCCGCCATATTTTCTATTCCAACCTAGGTCTATACTTTGATGATTAGGTCTATAACCACTTGTTATAGCAATATAATTTAAAGGGTATTTTAATTTAATCATTTTGTCCACCATCTTTTATTTCGTGATCTACTATATGTAATGTACTTATAGAATCTTCTGTAATTATCTCTTCTAAACTTAATAACTTTTTTATTTCATCACTAGATAATTTTTTGTTTAAATTATTCATATCAGTAACTCCTTCCATTATAATAAGTATTACTAGATATTCTTAATATTGTACCTAAAAAAGCAGTTACAACTGCAAGAGTACCTACTATTTCTTCGCCTAATGGTAATGACCATATTTGAGTTAATGCAAAGTATAAAGCGCCTAAAGCCGGTAATACTATTTGGGTAATAAATTTTAATACATCATAAGTTTTATTACTCATTTAATCTTCCTCTCTATTTATTTTATTCCGAGTTTAATTAATAATAAGGTCGTGAGTCCAGTTATTAATACAGTAATAATCGTTTTAATCATTTCATTCCAACGATTTCTAGGCATATTTTCTTATTCTTTTAATCTACCTACTATATCTACTAAATCTTTACGCATATATTTTATTTCTAGTGCTATCTCTTTTATGGATAGTACTATTCCATTAATATCTTTTATATCTTTATCATGATTGTTTATTCGAATTGTATTGTTTTTCACTTTTTCTTCGGTTGAAGTTAATCTTTCAATTATACCCATTTCATTATTATTAATTTTTATCACACCTATCCTATGCCTAATAAGATTTATATCTTATACTCTATTTTATTAAGGTTTTTGAAACTTGATTAATTAGAATAATCTATTAAATAAAAAAAAGTATCTAATTAGATACCTTTGATAAGTTTAATTCTATTTTGTCTAATATTTCTTCACCAGTTTTTGTTTCTGCTTCAATAATAAAATATAAACCTTCTTCTAAATGTTTTATATTTTCTTTAGTAAAGAATCTTTTAACTCTATAAGGTTCAGTTATATTATAAGCACTCATTTCATTAACTATTTCCATTAATGAAAAGCCATCTGCATCCTCACCTGATTTTGTCACCAGTGGAGATAAAGTGTTGTCTTTTGAAACATAATAACCTATTCTATACTCTACTACTTCTATATCTTCTGGATTAGTATATTCAATATCTGATCCTGATATTAAATTTATATCATAATTTAAACTAATAACTCCATTTAAGATAGTTACATAATCACTTTTTCCATTAAACATATATGTTTTACTAGATTTCATTAAATGATTACTAAATATAATTAATCCTAAGATTATTAATATTAAAACTATAATTAATATTTTTGATGAATTAAATATTTTTTTTAAACCCTCTTGAAATTTATTCTTCTGTTGCTTCTTGTTCTTCTTTGTCATCTACAGTACTCCTATCTAATGTTATATCTAATACACTATCAGAATTTATAAGTGCATTAGGTTCTATTGATAAATTTTGAACTTTACCAAAGCCAATTATATTATACTTTATTTTTAACATATTGGCTAGGTTAATAATCTCATTACTACTCCAACCAATTGCATTAGGCATTAATACTTCATCACCATTAGTCATTAAAAATATTTTGGTTCCAATTATAACTTTAGTGTTTTTAACAATTGATTGATTAATAATAACTGAACCATTACCGATTATTATTGGTTTTAATCCTAAACTTTCAAGTTCAACTACTACAGAATCTTTTTCTTTACTTATGTAATTTTTTATTTGAACTATTTTAGTTTGATCTGTATCATCTTGACGTTCAGAAATATTTCTATATTTAGCAATAGATTCAACTAATGATTTTGTAACTTTTCCTAAATCAGAAGATGTTCCAACAAAATCTTTAACTGATAAATATAAAATATATTCTGGTTTTTCTTTAGGGAAAATACCAGAGAATGATCTAATATTATTATATGTTCCTGATGTATATTTACCATTAGCCATTGTATATTGTGCTGTTCCTGTTTTTCCTACTAAAGTTAATACATCAGTATGATATGGTTTACCAGTAATTACTGGATCATCACCATTAACAGTTAAGTCCATCAAATCAAGAACTTTTTTTACCGTTTCTTTACTAGCTACTTTATTAACTTCTGTTTTTTTACCTTCAAATACAACTTTACCAGTATTAGGATCTACAATTTTTGAAATAATATATGGTTTCATTATTGTTCCATTATTTGTAAGTGATGTTAGTGCTTGAATGTTTTGAATTGGAGTTGCAGTAATACCTTGTCCATATGCGGCACTTGCTAATTCTGATTCATAAACAAGTTCTAAAGAGCCTTCATATTCATTAGGTAATTCTATACCTGTTTTTTGAGCGAATCCAAGCGATTCATAATAATCAGTTAATTTATCTCTTCCAACACTTTGAGCTAATCTAACTGCTGCAGTATTAGATGAATAAGTGAAAGCCGTATCATAATTAATTGTTCCCCAACCGTGAGTATTCCAGTCACTGATTTTACAACCATCAACCATTATATTACCTGATGGATAAGTATCGTCACCTTTATATGTTCCATTTTCCATTGCTGCCATATAAGAAAATATTTTCATCGTTGAGCCAGGTTCAAATGAATACGAAGTTAAAGGATTGTTATAATTAGTAATCTCTAAAACTTTCGGATCGAAGCTTGGAGAAGCTGCTGAACCAACAATTGCTCCTGTATTAGCATCTGCAATTGTAATAGTTGCCCAATCTAAAGAAGTGTTTTCTAAATCCATTATTGCATTTTCTAAATACATTTGAATATTTGAATCGATAGTTAAATAAATATTATATCCATTAGTAGCAGGATCAATTATTTCTCTTTTATTAGCCATTTTATAACCATATGCATCTTTTTCATAAGTTATCTTTCCATTTTTTCCTTTTAAGTTTTTATTATATTTTAATTCAATGCCCATTTCTCCGGACATTTCATTCTTATCATTTTTACGTGCATATCCTAATATATAAGATGCAAAATCACCGTTAGGATAATCTCTTTTGGAATCTTCCATAAAATCAATTCCTGGTAAATCTAAAGCTTCAATAGCTTGTTTTTTTAATTCTGTTATTCCTCTACCACCAGGACCTAATTCAACTTGATATAAATTTTGATCTAATAAAGAATATATATATTCTATACTCATACCTAATAAAGGACTGAGTTCAGTAGCTGTTTTTTGTTTATCAATAACATGATGAGGATTATCATCTTCGGTTGTTCTAGATGAAGAAAGATATGCTATGACTGTATATGATCTAACATCTTGTGCTAGTACTTCTCCACTTACATCATATATCGTTCCTCTATTTGCTCTAATTGTTTTAGTAGCAGTTCTATTTGATACAGCCAAAGCTTTTAAATCAACACCATCTACCGCTGGACTTACTGCTACATATACTATTTTTACTGAAATTAAGACAAAAGAAAGAACAATTGCTATCAATAAGTATTCATTCAATTTTACGCAATTGTTCTTTTGTTTCATTTAATCACCATCTATTTTATTACAATAATATTATCATTATTATAGCTTAATCCAAACTCCTTTGCAACGTCTTGAATATTGGATAAACTAGCAAGTTCATTGATTTTCATCGTCAAACTTTCATTTATTGTTTCTTGTTTTTCTACTTTTGATTTTATTCTTTCAACTTCTATATTACTTCTAGAAAGGATACTTTTAGAAAATACTACTATTAAAGGACTTAACAAACCTAATAATATTAATAAAGTTATCATAAATCTGTCTATTCCTCTTAGTTTTACCTTTTTATTCTTAGCCATTTTTAGATCCTCTCTATAATTCTTAATTTAGCACTTTTACTACGACTGTTTTCATTAATTTCGTCTTCAGTTGGAAGTATAGGCTTTTTAACAATTAACTTAATTAAAGGTTTAAACTCTTCTGGTATTTCAGGTAAACCTTTAACTAATTTATTAACTTCACTATATTTTTTAAATATTTGTTTTGCTATTCTATCTTCTAAAGAATGAAATGATATTACACATATTCTTCCTTTAGGATTTAATAATAAAATTGCATCATTTAAAGCTTTTTCTAAAACTTTAAGTTCATTATTAACTTCAATTCTTATAGCTTGAAATATTTGTCTTTCTGGACGATGCTTTAAATAATATTTCATAGGAACTGAAGATTTAATAACTTCTACTAACTGCGTAGTACTAGTAATTCTTTCTTTTTCTCTATAACTTACTATTTTCATAGCTATTCCTTTAGAAAATCTTTCTTCACCATATATATAAAATATATTGGTTAAGTCTTCTAAACTATAATCATTTACTATCTTCTCAGCTGTCAATTCATCTTGTTTATTCATACGCATATCTAGAGGTCCATCTTTCATAAATGTAAAACCTCTTTCAACTTCATCTATTTGAGGACTAGATAGTCCTAAATCAAATATGATTCCATCTACTTTAGTTATGCCTTCTTTTTCTAAACTTTCTTTTAAGTTAGAAAAATTTGAATGTATAATTTTAAAGTTATTACTAACTTTTGATAGTCTTTGTTGACCAAAATTAATTGCATCTTCATCTTGGTCAAAGGCGAATAGGAAACCCCTTCTTAAACGCTTCAATATTTCTTCTGAGTGGCCACCATAACCTAGTGTCGCATCCACATAGGTACCATCAGGATTAATATTTAATCCTTCTATTGTTTCTTTTTTTAGTACACTATAATGTTTCATAAACACCTGATGCAAATAAATTTTCGGCTATGTCCGCAAAGTTGTCTTCATTGGTTGATAAAAACTCTTCCCATTTCTCACTTGACCAAATTTCAAGTCGGTCATTTGCGCCGATAATAACGCATTCCTTTGTTAAATCGGCGTAACTAACCAATGGGGAGGTAATGTTTAGGTTTACCTTTTACGAGTAAAGTTACGAGCGTCTTTATTTGTAAAAGGTAAACCTTTTAAGCGCCCAACAATTTTGTCCCATTCAGTACTTGAATAAATAAATAAACATTTATCAAGACCACGTGTAACTATGAATTTCTCGCCTAGTTCGTAACGAAACTTACTAGGAATGATAAGTCGACCCTTATCATCAATGTTATGGTGATATTCACCCATCAACATAGAAATCCCCCACTTTCTTCCACATCGTGTCACTGTCTACCATTATATTACATTATATATATAAAATAATCAATAAGAATTGTTAACAAATTTATTATTCTTCTTTGATTTACAGTTTTTTGACAAATAAAAACAGACATATAGTCTATTTAATAAATATTATATTACACGGTAAGGGTCAGTTGTTGAGCCTTCACCAGTTATTTTAGTTGTAGACACTAATGAAATTGCTGAAAGTTTTTTTAAAAGAATAAACTTATTTATAAATTTTTAAAAAAAAGAGCGAAAATTGCTCTTTAGTTTAATTTAGAAAATTGCGAGTTATATAGTTCTGCATAGAATCCTTTTTTCTTTATTAATTTATCATGAGTTCCTTGTTCAACTATGTTTCCTTCATTCATAACTAATATTAAATCTGCATTTTTGATTGTAGATAAGCGATGAGCGATTACAAATGATGTTCTACCTTTCATTAGCTTATCCATTGCTTTTTGAACTAGTTCTTCGGTTCTAGTATCTACATTACTTGTTGCTTCATCTAATATTAAGAATGGCGCATCACTTATCATTCCTCTAGCAATAGTCATTAATTGTCTTTGACCTG
>CAYYOP010000031.1:0-2095 GCA_964473435.1 uncultured Muribaculaceae bacterium
CTGGGATTCCTAAATAATTTTTTTGAAAGTCAGTATAAACATCTAACATTTTTAATGTCTCTTCACGAGCTTCAACTTCTGTAGCGTGCATTGTATGACCTTCTTGCCATAATATTTCTCTCGAACGTAAGAATGGTCTTGTTGTTTTTTCCCATCTAACTATTGTACACCACTGATTATATAATAGTGGTAAGTCTCGATATGATTTAATTATTTTTTTATAATGATCACAAAATAATACTTCACTTGTTGGTCTAACAAGCATTCTTTCATCTAATTTTTCTGATCCTCCATGAGTTACCCATGCAACTTCTGGAGCAAAACCTTCAACGTGCTCTTACTGATGAGTAATCTACTAAATCAGCTTCACGTATGATATCGTTGTACCATTTGGCAAAATCTACATCACGACTTGTAATATTTTTATTGTTTTTTCCCATAATTATCTCCTACTTCTTTTCTTTCATAGTATATCAGTTTATTATTTCTTGTTCAAGAATTAAATCTATATTATCTTTTTCTGATATTGTTATTTTTATTTTATCTATTATTGCTTTTATATCTTCTGATGTAGCATTGTTTTTATTTATAATAAAATTAGCGTGCTTTAAAGATATTTGAGCACCTCCAACTTGATATCCTTTTAATCCAGCATCATCTATTAATTTCCATGCAGATAAGTTTTCTGGATTCCTAAATACACTTCCTGCAGAAGGATATTCAAGTGGTTGACTATCTATTCTTTTTTTTGTTCGATCATTTATAATTTTTAATAAGTCATCTTTATTTCCATCTTTTAATTCTATATATGCTTTTAAAATAATAACTTTATCTTTTTTCAAAGAAGTATATCTATATCCATATTCAAAATCATTAGTCGTTATTGTTTTTATCTCATTATTATCTAAAACCTCTAATTTTCGAATTATTGTCATTAGATTTCCATCATAACAATTTGCATTATTAATAATAGATCCTCCTACTGTTCCTGGTATTCCACTAGCCCATTCTAAACCAGAAAGACCTAAATTAACTGTGTCTACTGCTAGTTTGTTTATCATATAAGATGATCCTACTTCAATAAGATTATCATTTATAACAAGTTCATTAAAGTTTAATTTAATTATTACGCCATCATAATAACTAGGTAATATAATGTTTGAACCATTTCCAATTACAAAATATTTTTCATTATTTTTATTTAAAAATTCAATTAATGATTTTAAATTAGAAATAGTTTCAATTATAATTAAATATTTACATGATACATCTAATCTATAAGTATTATAGTTTCTTAGATTTGCTTCTTTAATTACTATGCCATATTTTTTCAATTGAACCACCTAATTATTTTTATTATCTTCTTCTAAGTTTAATTCAATGTTATTTACTTTATAATCTTTATCAATGTTTTCAATATTTAAACTTTCAATAAATAATGTCGCTTTAAAATCCGCATTTGCTTCTATTAATGCTTCTTCTAATTGTTTATTTAAACTAATGTTTAAATTTTTAATTGGAGTTTTTAAAGAAACATTAGCTTCAGTTTTAGAGCCTCTAGCAAGGCTTAATATTTCTAATAAGTCATTGCCTAGTTTAAGTTCTTCTTTGAAATTATATGTTAACTCTTCTATTAAAGTAGTATGAATAGATGGATTATTACCATATATTTCTTGGAATATTTCTTCTGTTATAAAAGGGAAATATATACTAAACTTTTGTAATAGTTTATATAAAATTATATAAATAGTTTTTTGACCACTATATCTTGCTTTTTCTCCAAATTCTTCTGGTCGATATAAACGATGTTTTACTATTTCTAAGTAGTTATCACAGAAATTCCAAAAGAATTTTTCTAAAACATTAAGACCAAGTCCTACTTCATATTCATCTAGATATTTTATAAATGTTTCTTCCATTTCTTTATATTTAGATAAAATCCATCTATCAAAGAATTCAAAATCATTAAATTCTTTATCTTGATAATCAGTTAAATGCATTTCTACAAATTTTGATGCATTAAATATTTTATTTACTAATTTTTTACCTCTTAAAAATGTTTCATCATTATATGTCATGTCAGTCCCAAGGCGTC
>CAYYOP010000031.1:2105-8643 GCA_964473435.1 uncultured Muribaculaceae bacterium
CAGAGCCTGCTAAGTATCTTACAATATCTGCAGAGTATTCTTTTATTAATTCTAATGGTTCTGATTTACTATTACTTTTTCTTTTACTTATTTTTTCACCTTTATCTGCCATTACGAATCCTGATATCATTATATTATCCCAAGGTTTTTGTCCGAAGTGATGAAAACTTTTTACAATAGTATAAAAATCCCATGTTCTGATAATGTCATGAGCATTTGTTCTAACGCTCATTGGTTTTAAAATATGTTCTAAGTTATCTTCTTCACCATATTTCATATTTATTAATGGAGTTACTGATGATGTAGCCCATGTATCCATAACATCTTTTTCTGGTATAAATACATCGTGATTACATTTAGAACATTTTTGTTGTGATGGTTTATCAACTAAAGGATTAACTGGTAAGTCTTTTATTTCAGCATATACAGGAGTATTACATTTTTCACAATACCAAACACGGAATGGAACACCAAAATATCTTTGTCTCGATATACACCAATCCCAAGCAATATTTTTAACCCATTCAACATATCTAGTATGCATATATTCTGGGTACCAGTTTATTTCTTCTCCTATTTTTAGAAAGTCTTCTTTATAATTCATAACATCTATAAACCATTGTTTTAAGATACTATATTCTACATCTGTTCCACATCTTTCATGCACTTGAACTTCATGAGTTAACGGTTCTTGTTTAACAAGATATCCTTTTTCTTCTAAATCAATTATAATTTGTTTTCTAGCAGCTTTAATTCTTAAACCACCATAAGTAGGAACCTCTTCTTTTATACGTCCATAATCGGTTAAAATATGATTTAAAGGCAGGTTATACTTGTTCCACCATTCTATATCTGTTTGATCACCAAAAGTACAACACATAACTATACCTGTGCCTTTATCTGGCGCTACTTTATCATCTGCCATTATTGGAACTTCTAAATTTACTATCGGAATAATAGCAGTTTTACCAATTAGATGTCTATTCTTTTCATCATGTGGGTTTATAAAAACTGAAACTATAGCTGGTAATAACTCTGGTCTAGTAGTAGCTATAAGAAATTCTTCATTATCTTCTTTAGTTTTAAAAGTTATATAGTTAAACATTGTATCAACAGTTTTAGTCTCTAATTCAGCTTGAGCAATTGATGTAGCACATTCATTACACCATAATGCTGGACTATTTGATTGATATGCTCTTTCTTTATTAACTAAATCTAAGAATGAAGCTTGACTAATCTTAATTGTTTTCGGACTTATTGTTTTATAAGCAAGATTCCAATCAGTACTAACTCCCATTTTACTAAATAAATTTTTAAATTCATCTTCATATCTATCCGTAGTTTCATAACAAAGTTTCGAAAATTCTTCCCTTCCTATTTCATGAGCTTTTTTTCCTATTTCTTTTTCTACTAATCTTTCACTAGGTAAACCATTATCATCAAAACCAAAAGGATAAAAAACATTATAACCTTTTAATCTCTTATAACGAGCAATCATCTCTGTTTGAGAATATGAAAAAATATGACCAATATGAATATTGCCATTAACCGTTGGAGGAGGTGTATCAATAGAATATACTTCTCTTCCATCTTCTTTAAATTGATAAATTTTATTATCTTGCCAATACTTAAGCCACTTTGCTTCTTTTTCTAAAGCATTATACTTTGGGTCTAACATAATATTCCTCTTTTCTTTAAAAAAATAGTTATAAATGTAAGGGCGAGTTAACTCACGGTACCACCTTACTTTTATAACTATTGTTATTTCTCTTATATTTAACGCATATTAACGATGTTCTCTCAAGCAGCAACCTTCTTATATTTATATTGTTAACTTACACCAAATGTTAACTCTCTTAGAATACTCAATATAATACTCCTCTGTATCACTGAAAACTTAAGTTTATTATAAATGAATATTAATAAATATGCAAGGAATGTTTGGTTTATTTGTAGATATTATGTAATGATTGTATTATAACTTAAACTAATATCTAAACAATTCCAGAAGTAATAAAAATATTGCATAAAACCATTACTTTATAATACTTTAAATTATTATAATGATTTAAATCACATACTGATACATACTTCTTGATTAAGAAGTTGTTATTTAGTATAATTAAAACAGAATAAATAGGAGGTGCTTTATGGTTCAAGACTCACCAGAAGCCGGCGTCACTTTAAATAATGAGCAATTAACTGGTAATAACTCAACATTAATAAGTTTTAACTTTGAAGAAACCCCTATAACTGATATAGTTAATATGATAATCTTAGATGCGATTAAAAGTAATGCTTCTGATATCCATTTTGATCCTTCTGATGACGGACTAAAAATTAGAATAAGAATTGATGGCACTCTATTTGACTATAGTACTATACCTTTGTATGTACAAAAAAATATGATTACAAGAATAAAAATAATAGCCGGAATGAACATCACAGAATCTCGAGTTCCTCAAGATGGGGCTATAAAAAATAATTTAGAAGATACTAACGTAGACTTACGTGTATCTAGTTTACCTACTAATATAGGAGAAAAATTAGTTATTCGTATTTTAGATTATTCAAAAAGTGAAGCCGGAATAGATGAACTTGATTTTAATAAAACAAACTTAGAAAAAGTTATAAGAATGATAGCAGAACCAAATGGCATGATTCTAGTCACAGGAGCAACAGGTACTGGTAAGACTACTACAGTTTACTCAATACTTCAAAGATTAAATACTGAAGACCGTAACATTATAACTGTAGAAGATCCTATAGAAATGAATCTTAGTGGTATTAACCAAGTTCAGGTTATTTCAGATATCGGACTAACATTTGCTAACGTTTTAAGAAGTATTTTAAGACAAGATCCAGACATTATTATGATTGGTGAAATTCGTGATGATGAAACCGCTAGAATAGCAGTTAGAGCATCTATAACTGGCCATTTAGTACTATCAACCATTCATACCAACAACTCACTTAATACTATAGAAAGACTATTAGATATGGAAGTAGAAAGATATCTACTAGGATCTGCTTTAACAGGAATTATATCTCAAAAATTAGCACGAAGACTTTGTAAAAAATGTCGTAGTTCAAGACCGGTTAATGATTATGAAAAAAATGTATTTAAACAAGCACTAAATATTGATGTTGATAATATATATGTTCCAACAGGCTGTGATTATTGTCATGCTGGTTATGCAGGACGTATTGCTATACATGAGGTATTAAGAGTTAATCAAGAAATACAAGATGCAATAACTGGTGCAGTTACAAAAACCGAATTAAGAAAATTAGTATACTCTTCCGGAACAATAACAATGCTTCAAGACGGACTTGCTAAAGTGGTTGAAGGAGAAACAACTTTTGAAGAAATATTAAAACTTATTGATTTAGAAGATGACTTAGGATCAGATAGTAACCTAGGATTAGAAGAAACAATTGAAGATAGTAAAACAAATAATGAAAATAGAGATTATGATTTATTAGAAATATAATCTTTTTTTTGTAATAAAAAAACACAAAAAGTATTTGTGTTTTCATTTATTTAGCATCATAATCATACCAGTTAGAATCACCTTCTGTAGTTGCGATGAATTCATTTTCATTCCATATTACAGGTGTCATTCCGGTAAATAGTACTGGATGATTTACACCCTTTTCTTCATTATATATTTGAGAAGGTATTCCTTCTTTTATTTCTACATAACCTTTAAATATTTTACCTTGATCTATATTTTGATTTTCTCCAGTACTTGGAAAATATATTTCTAAGTTATATGTATGAACTTTATTTCCATTAGTTGGTGAATCAAATTTACCAATACCCAACTTTATTCTACCTGGTTCTATATTAGTTAATTCAGATATACTTGGGATTGTTGTTCCATTATTATTAGTGTTAGTACTTATTAATTTGAATTTTAAAGCTTTCTCTGAAAAAGTATTTTCTTCTACTACTAAATTTACTTGATATAACATCTCTATATCTGTTGTATTGTTTCCAGTTACCGTAAATGTTTTTACTGCTGCTGGATCATTAGATGGAATTATATTAGATATATTAATTTTTTCTCCACCATCATAGATAACTTTTATCGCACCACCAGTGACAGTTATTGTTGTTCCTTCTTCTCCACCAGTTATATTAGCAGTGAAGTATGCAAAGGAAAGTCCTATTGTTATTAATAGAATAACTACTATTATAGATATTGTTAATATTATTTTATTTTGTTTTTTCATAAGTCACCTACTATTTAATTTCACTATTTTTTGGTGGTTTTCTCAAGTAAAAACAGAATATTTGATATATTCTGTTTGTTATTATTTCTTTTTCTTTGGTTGTATTTGTTTAAAGTATTCTGTGAAGATTTCTGTTAATTCGACTTTTTCTTCATGAGACATTGGTTTTAATGCATCTCCATCTACTCTTGTTGTATAACTTGATAGAGATTGTTCTAGTCCAATTACTTTTCCGTCTTTTACAAATAAAACTGTAGGAAAGTATAGTCTTTTTATTTTTTTATCATTTAATCCTCTATATTCAGGTAAATGATCTTTTAATAAATCTACTAATTTGTCATAATCCTTTGTACCTTTTTTATCAGTAACTACTTTTTTCTTTTTATTTAAAGATAATGTATTACGATCATCTTGATTACTCATATAATAGATTGTATCTAATCCATAATCAATAGCAGATGAAGCTAGTACTGGAGTTAAATTACGACACCAAGGACATTCAGGAAAGCCAAAGTAAATTACTCCTGTTCCATTATCTAATATTTTAAATACTTCTTCATATGTTGTATATTTTACCGGTACATATGCTGGTAAATCTACTGTTAAGTATTCTTTTTTGTTACTTTCAGAAATAGTATTATTTAATTTTTCATATTCTTGTTCAAAAGATAATGAGTCATTAGTAATTGTATATGTGTTTTCTTCTGGTTTTTCTTTTAAAGAAAAATAGAAGATTGGTGCTAGTAATATTAATACTATTATTATACTAATTAAAACTTTGATTTTTTTATCCATTTTAATACCTCAGTATATTATTTCATTTGGTTCATTACTTCTTCTGCAAAGTTTTCGTTTCTTTTTTCCATTCCTTCGCCTACTTCGTAACGTACCATTTTAACAACTTTTCCTTTATTATTTTTAACATATGTTTCTACATCAATATCTCCATCTTTAATAAATGGTTGATGTATTAAACAATTATCTTTAAAGAATCTATTCATTTTTCCTAAAACGATTTTTTCTGCCATTTCTGCAGGTTTTCCTTCATTTAAGATTTCTTCAGTTAAAATTCTTTTTTCTTTTTCGATAACTTCTGTTGGAACATCTTCTTTAGATAGATAGTTTGGTCTCATTGCTGCAGCTTGCATTGCTACATCTTTAGCAACTTCTTCATTAGCTCCTTCAACAACAGTTAGTACTGCTATTTTACCACCTAAGTGTAAATATGCTCCAAAGTTTTCTGTATCATTTTTAGTTATAATTTCAAATCTTCTAAATGATAATTTTTCTCCTATTTTAGCAGTTTTAGCAACTATTAATTCATTTATAGTCCCTTCACCACTATCTAAGTTTAGAGCATCCTCCATAGTTGTAACATCTGATTTTAATGTAGTATTTCCTATTAAATCTATCATTTCAATAAATTCTTCATTTTTACTTACGAAATCTGTTTCACTATTTATTTCAATAATGATTGCTTTATTTCCATCTGTATAAATATTTGCTAAACCTTCAGCAGCAATTCTTTCTGCTTTTTTATTAGCTGTAGCTATTCCTTTTTCTCTTAAGAAATCAACAGCAGCGTCGATATCTCCGTTTGTCTCTACTAAAGCATTCTTGCAATCTAGCATTCCTGCTCCAGTCATTTTGCGCAGTTGCGCAACTAATTTAGCGTCTACCACTATTATTTCATCCTCTCTTATTTTATAGATCTTAGAAGATCATCTTTTTTCATTGTGCTGTAACCTTTTACACCTTGCTCTTTAGCAATATTTCTTAATTCTACTACTGTTTTTAAACTATAGTCTAATTCTTCAGCTGCTTTTTGTTCTGCTGACTTGGTTTCTTTTTTAGGTTCTGCTTTTTCAGGTTTTTCTTCTACTTGTTCTTCTTCTTTTACTTCTACAACAACTTCTTTTACAACTTTAACTGGTGTAAAAGGTTTATCTTTTTTAGGTCTTTCCTCTTCTGATAGATAATCAACCATTTCTAAATTACGTGATTCACATATAGCATTTGTCAATACTCCTAAAATAACTTTTACTGCACGTACAGCATCATCATTTCCAGGAATAACAAAATCTACATCATCTGGATCACAGTTAGTATCTACGATTCCGAATATTGGAATATTTAAGATTCTTGCTTCTCTAATAGCATTAATTTCTTTTTTAGGATCAGTTATAATTAAAGCATCAGGTAACTTTTCCATTTCACGGATACCACTTAATACTCTATTTAACTTTTCATATTCTTTATTTAGTCCGATAACTTCTTTTTTAGGTAATACTTCAAATAA
>CAYYOP010000032.1:0-8537 GCA_964473435.1 uncultured Muribaculaceae bacterium
ATCTTTTAGTAACTTTTCTAGTTCATATTCATTATTTACAATCTCTAATTTATTTGCTTCTATTTTAGATATATCTAATATTCCATTTACTATTCCTAATAATGTTTCAGAAGCCATAATTATATCTTTTACTTCATCTTTTGTTTCCTCAGTTAAATCTTTATTTAAAAGCACTTGAGAGAAACCAACAATAGCGTTAAGTGGAGTTCTTATTTCATGACTCATGCTAGATAAAAATTCTGTTTTAGAATTGTTTGCTTTTTCCGCTTGTTCCTTAGCAATGTTTAATTCATTGATTAATTTTAAATCTGGATTTTCAATTGTAAAATACATCATATAAACAATAAAACAACACATAGAAGTTACGATTAATAATTCTGGATGTATTTTTTGTAGAAGTGCTGCTGATATTATAAATATAATTAGAGCAAATATTGGTAGATATTGTTTATCTTTTATATTTTTATAATTTATTAATAAATTTACTATCCATATAAAAGTGCATATGCCTACTATTGTATATGTAAGATCAGCTCCAGGACCTGTAGTATAAATAATACCATTTTCACTAATATTATATAAAGGTATTACGAAAATAATAGTTGATATTATCGCAAATAAAACCATCGCTATTATTAGCATTCTTTTTACAATTTTATTTCGAAGTTCATAATCAGTATATTTATTTACTACAGATATATATATAACATACATAGTAAATACCAAACTTTTACATATCAAATACAATAAATATACTTTACAAAGTGGATTTAAAATCGGATGACTAACATCAACATATGCTAGATAAGTACTAGAGATATCTAATAATAATCCTGCTAAATTAATAAGTATTAAAGATACGAAAAATGAGTTTTCAATACTTTTTAATCTTTTTTTACTAAAAACAACAATCGTTAATAAAATCATATAAATTAAAGATAATATTTGGAAATATATACTACTTATCATTTAATCGCCTACTCTAAGTTAAGTATAGCAAAAAAAACGAAATAATTAAAGTTTTTTTTTAATTATTTCGTTTTTGCTTTTTTTGCTAATTTTATTATAGCGCCTTGATCCACAATCTCTTGTCTTAAGTCGATTATCTCTTCTCTTAATTCATTGTTTTTTTCAGTAATATCATCTTCAATTCCAACTCTAAATTCAGATCCTATGTTAATATAGGCTTGTCCTTTTTTATAATTGTTGTTTATCGCTACTGGTACTATAGGAACATTTGCTATTTGAGCGGTTCTAATCACGCTATCTTTAAACTCTTGAACAGTACCATCACTTCCATAGCGAATTGTTCTTGTTCCTTCTGGAAAAATAACAATATTCCTATTTCTATAAACATATTGTAAAGATTGAGGTATTGCTAGCCATCTTCCTTTTTGAGTAGTTCTATCAATTACATAGGCTCCTCTGTTAACATACAAGTGTCCAGCATATAAGTTTTTAATTGTTAATAAACTTTCACCTATCATGTAATGAAAAGGTGTCTTAGGAAAAGCACAACTCAATAAAATTTGATCAAATGAACCAAGATGATTTGAAGCTAGAATAAATGGTTCTTCTGGTAAGTTTTCTAATTTACTTGTTATATTCGGTTGAATGATCTTTTTAATTGGAGGTACAAATAATTTTAATGTACTTAAAAATTTTTTTTCTCCAAGTTCTAACTTTTCTTCATCGAAAGGAGCATTTAAAATATATTCTTTCACTTCTTGAAAATACTTTATTTTTTCTTCTACTGACATAGATGATAATTTTTTTGTTGATAAATTATAATCACATTCTTTTATCATTTGCTTAACACCAATTTTTTTGTATATTCATTATTGAAATACATTTCTTTTGTTTGATTCTTTAAAAATTTACCATTTAAGTTTATAGGTAATTGAGAAAATACTATTATTTCTGAAGGGATTTCGTATTTTTTTAAATTTGTAATAAATTCTGCTTCTAATAATCTCTTTATCATTTCAATATCTTCTGCTTCACCATTATATTCAATGCACAAAATTATTCTATCTAGTGTAGGATCATCTTCACGACCATTGGTGTTAAATATAATAGAGTTGTCTAAATTATACTTTTCTAAGATTGTACGTATTTCATTAGGATTTACTAAGTTTCCACTATTTAAATTCAATACATCATCTACACGATCAATAAATGTATACCAACCATCTTCATTGTATTGAACCATATCATTAGTTTTATACCAAGTTACATTTTCTTCATCAACAGTTAAACTGTTTGAGTCTTCCTCTTCAATTATTGCTCTCATTAATGACGGTCCTGCAATGTATAATTCACCAGGTTTATTTGGCTCATTTATAACTGCACCTGTTTCTAAATCAACTAATTTAAAATAGAAATCAGATAATGGTATTCCTATAGTTCCCGGTATTTGTTTGTCTTTTAAATTAATACAAATTCCACCATTTGTTTGTGAAGATCCGTAACCTTCTCTTACTCCTCTACCATTAGGTAATTTATCGTTCCAATATTTAGAAACAAGAGGCGATAATTTTCCACCACCACTAATGAATAATTCTGTATTTTCGTATGATACATCATCAAATTTTCCAGAATCTTTCATTTTACTCATGATTAGCGGAACATATATATGAATCTCTGCTTGTTCTTCTTTTTGTGCTGATGCTATAGCATCTAAATCTTTTGGATTCGGAATAATTATTTGTTCTACACCAGCATTTACTAATGTGTTTCGTCCAGTTTCCGATCCAAAACAGTGAAATGGTCCAGGAACTATAATTAATTTTTGACCTGGTTTTACACAATCACATATATAATTTCCCGTTATAGATAAACTATTACAGCTATTATTAGTATGAATTGCACCGCTTGGCATCTTACCACTTGTCCCAGAAGAGAAATATATTACATAATCATCTTCACCTTTGACATTTGTCATATAAGACCCATGATAATTTTTAGCTGAATTTCTTTCTTTATGAAATGAAGCAAACTTTGTTGATTTTGTTTTTAAACTTTCTGGTCCAATGCCACTTTTTTTGTATTTTAAATCGATAATTGGATTTATTATACTTTTCAAACCTTTGCCTTTAAGTGAATCAACAGGTGAATAATATAATATTCTTTCAACGTATTGATCAATAACTTTATTTCCATATAATAAATAATCTAAATCAGGAACACAACTATCTAAACAAATTATTAATTTAGGTTTTACTATATCTAAAAGAGAAGTCATTTTACTTGAACTCTTTGATTCATTTGGATGTAAAGGTACTAAAACAGCACCTACAGCAGATACTGCATACTTTACATGGTACTCTTCAGGTAAGAACGGTGATAAAACCATCACTTTGTCTCCTTTTTCAACACCATTTAATTTCAACATTTTTGCTGTTAATTCGATATTATTTGCAAATTCAATATAATTTTCTCTATAAATTAATCCATTCTGTGAATATTTTAATGCTTGATAGTTATAGTGTTTTTCACAATTTTCAAACATAAGCTCCGCTACACTTTTAGATGGATAATCTAAATTAGCAGGTATATGTCCGAAATGTTTTAAATGTACTCTATCTATAGATGGTTTATTCATCTTATACATTATTTCAACCTCCTTGGTTTATTATCTAATTCATTTATTGTTTCGTTAATTTCTATCCAATCATTATTAATATAAAAATCAAATGGTTTGTTTTCTGGTTGATAATCCCTATTGTAAGGCGTTGGTAATGCGATTGAGTCACAAACTTCTAAAGTATATTCTAAATTACTAACTTTATCCTCAATCATTACATCACTTTTTAGATCTTTGCACGCTTGTGCTTTTGCTGGACCTGAATCTTTTTCTGGACACCATACAATTTCATCTGGTACAAAATCGTTTAAATCTAGCCAAAAGTAACACCAATCTTTTACTTTTGGTCCTATTATAGGATAATTAACAAATGCTGGAGAGGTAACTAAAGCAATTTTTCTACCTCGCTCTTGCCAATATTTTAATGTTTTAAATGAGTTAATTCTTGCATCTACAAACATACGATAATTTTTATATCCATTTAACCAAATTATACTTCTTTCTCTTTTTGAAAGACCGTATATTTCTGCAATATCATATGCATCTGGATTTACTTTTTTTGGTACTTCTTTCCCTTTACTAAGAAAGTAATGTTTTACCATAACTTCTTGATACAGATATAGATTTGTCAATATACCATCTACATCACATGCTATTACTTTTATCATAATTCTTTTCCCCCTTAAAGCAATTTAAATTTACGCCATTATACTAGCATTATTACCAAATATTGTCAATTACTAAACGCATTAAAAATCAAAATATAAGTCTTTTTTCTCATTATAGGTTGCTTTTTCTGGTGTGAAAATTAAAAACATCAAAAAAAATCGCTTATTTGGCGATTTTTATATATAGATGAAGGAACTTATTTATCTCCAGATACAGTTAATGCTCCATCGGAAATACTTTCAGCTATAGTTAATAATTCAGTACTCGATAATTTATCACTAGATATATAATAATCTATATTATTACTAGTCCAGTACAGTGAATTTGCAGACAATGCTCCATAAGTGTCACTTAACATTAAGGGTTCACCATAAACAGGAATTATCTCAAATTCATTTTTAGGAACAGAGACTTCTTCAATTAAAGTAAATGGTGCATCTCCAGTAAATGTTAATATTATACGATTACCGTTCTCGGTATTAATAGTATCTTTTGCTGACAAGTATGTATTTGTTGGTAAATATAAAGGATATATTATTTCATCAATAGTTTTGCTTGTAGTAGTATCTTCTTTGCAACAATCATCATCAATTAAACTTTCTAATTCAAAATAATCATCATTAAATGTTGGTTTATAATCTACACTAGTAAAATTGACAGTAATTTTTACATTGTCCGATGAATCAATTACCTCTACTTTTTGGATCTCTGCTTTGTTATCAACATAGATTTTTTCACTAACTAAATTAGCATTGTTTGGATAATTAACTTTGGCAGTAATTATATAACCATTATCACTTTTTACGGCTTTACTGTTTGTATCTGATTTTATATCATTTACAAGTGAATCTAATAAATAAGCTTGAGAACCATTATCTGGCCATTCTGATTGAAATTTAAAACTTTTATTTAAAGATGGCGTAACAACATATACTCCTTCAACACTTTTTAATATTACTTGTTCATGATTGTTAATAGTGTTAACTAAATTTACTCTGTAAAAATCGTTTTTCTTTGCTGCAGTTATATTATAAGTGAAAGTATCTTCATTACTTATAATATTCATAGTACCTTTCAATAAATACGAATTTTTCTTTTCTAAGTTTTTTACAAAGTCGTCTTTAATATTAGCACTGTCACCTTTACCACATCCTGATACTACAAATAATAATGTTATTAATAATACTATATATTTTTTCATCCTAACCTCCTACATTAAAATATATTTTTAAATGTATATTTTATTCATAATTACTCAAACTAAAGTTAAGAAAAGAGGTTAGGTATGACATTATTACAAAAAATATGCTTAAGTGTTACTATAATTGGTGGTATTACCTGGGGTCTAATAGGGTTACTAGATTTTAATTTAGTAGAAGCAGTTTTCGGTATTGATTCTATTATCCCTAGAATAATATATTCCCTAGTAGGTTTAACAAGTTTAATCAATATTGGCATATTATTAATGGATTTAGATCGAGCAGATTAAAAGAAGCATACCAGCTTCTTATTTTTTTTCTACAACATAATAATTTTCATTATTTTTTACTACTATTATTTCTCCAGAATCTTCATATTCTAAATCTATAACATAATCCCACTCTAAGTTAATTTTATATCCTATATATGATATATCTTCTATTTTCATTTCTGTTTCTTTTAACTCAATTAATGAGATTGTTTTAACTTCAGGCAATTCTTGTTTTCTTTTACCTGAACTATTATCTTCTAAATATTTATAAAGTGTATCTGTCACATTTAATTTTAAATTATCAATTGCAGTTTCAAAAGTATATCCAATACCACCAACATCATATTTATTAATTTTATTTGTCATAGTATATAAATCTATAACAAACATTTTAGCAACACTAATAGCATATTTTTCTTCATCAATTTCTTTACTTTCTAAATTTTCTTTTAAAATTTTAAATTCAGATTTCATAAGTTCAGTAGCATTTGATTTTAACTTATAGTCATATCCTTTTATTTCAGAAATATTTTTGAAGGTTTTTGGTTTATCATTATTATCAAAGAAATAAAAGTATATTCCTCCAATTGAATAAATAAACGCTAAGATTAAAGCAATTATTAAAAAACTTTTTTTCATTTTTTTAATTCTCCTTTTAAATCTTCTTTAATTAAATCATGTATTACTAAACCATTAGATATTTCTATTATAGATTCAGCATATTCTTTACATTCTTTTAAATAGTCATCACTTAAAGTTTCATCTAAGCTTATTACTCTATATTCTTCTTTTGAATTATTATAATATAATTTATTTGTTAAATAATTTCCATTTGGAAAAACTATTATATTATCGTTTTTAATTTCAAAGATATCTCTACCTATTGAATATGGATTATATAAACCAACCATATTACCAATCGTAGGCATTATATCAATCATTCCCATATAATATTCTACTTTTTTCTTTTGTTTAGAATTTTTTCCCCACACAATTAATGGAGTCTTTCTATTTAATTCATTACTGTAATAATCATATGGTGTATATTCCTCATCTTCTTCTGTATAAATTTCTCCTGTTTCATGATTATAATTATAATAATCATGGAAAGTACGCAATGATAACTTTGGATCATGATCACCATAAAATACAAATATTGTATCTTCAAAATAATCACTTTCATTTATGTAAGAAAGAAACTCCCCAAGTGCTTGATCAGCATAATAACTACTACGTAGATAATCTCCTAATTTAGTATCTTCTAAGTAATCAAATTCACCGCTTTTTAAATCTATCTGTTCAAATAAATCATCATTTTTAAACGGAGTGTGATTTGATAACGTAATTATTGTTCCCATATATTTTTCATTATTAGATTCTATACCTTTTAAAATTGGCATTAATTGTTTAAAAAATGATTTGTCAGATAATCCTAAACCTACTTCTTCATCAACTTCAAAAGATGTTTTAGAATAAAAGTCCATATAACCTAAACTAGGATGCATTTTATTTCTATTCCACATACTTGCTTTATTAGCATGCATACTAAATGTATAATATCCTTTATCTCTTAGAAGATTGGGTATAGAATAATATGTTCGATCAAAATAATTAACAAATGCTGTTCCACTAGTAACTGGCATTAATGAGGTATTTAAAGTAAATTCTGTATCACTACTAGTTCCAACACCTACTTGTGGATAAAAGTTACTGAAATACAATCCTTCTTTAGATAATTTATTTAAATTTGGAGTAATCTCCACATCATTTATTTTTAAATCAACTAAGAATGTCATTATGCTTTCCATATGTATAAATACTATGTTTTTATCTTCATATATACCAGTATAACTATTATTACTTTTTGGAATACGGTTTTCTTCATAAAAATCATGAAAGTTTTTTAATGCAACGTCAAAACCAAACCACGATGTTATTTTAGGTCTTAAGGTATTAACTAAATCATTAGTTTGATAAGCAATAATACCAAAAGTACTGACTATATATTCTCTATTCCATTGTTTTGATAAACGGCTAAATGCAGTTGCAGATAATGTGGTTACACAAAGTGCTAAAACAGCTAAACCAGTAACTAATGTTTTACCAAAGAGTATTTCTCCTTTTTCAAATTTAGCAACAAAATTAAAATAATCTCTATTTTTTAATCTTTTATGAACTAAAATAAACATTAATGGAAATAACAAATAGACAAAATGAACTAAACGCATTTTATCAAATACTGCGTCACCTACTTCACCTACTTGACCTAGTGCAGTTAATAAACTAAATGAAGCAAATGAATTATAAAATGTATAATATACGGCATTAACAATTCCCATAGTTGTATATATTAGTAATAAGATTAAATAAAAAGTAAATTGTTTTTGTGGTTTGTAAAAAAAGCCAAATGATCCAAAAGTTAAAATAAGTGCCAAATCAATAAATAAAGGTTGTAAATCAAAGATACCACCTAAAGTATAAAATCTAATTATTATGCAGCATAACAAAGAAAGAACAACATATGAGCAAAATTGTCTGTTATATTTGATAAAATTAATTGGCGAATTTATTATTTTTTTTAGTTTTAATTTCATGCTTTCCTTTTTCTTTTTCTTTATAATTGTAGCACAATTCTTAAGGTTTTGCATTTGTTTTTTAACATATTTAACTACGTAATTATATTAAATATATTAGTTTTTTAACTTAATTTCAATATATCTATTGTAAAAAAACACTATTTTTGATAATATATTCTTATGCAGGCGTAGTATAATGGTTATTATACGACCTTGCCAAGGTTGGGATGCCAGT
>CAYYOP010000033.1:0-8385 GCA_964473435.1 uncultured Muribaculaceae bacterium
GATTACCTAAAGAGTCATTATTAACCGTAGAGTCCCAGTTACGCATAAAAAGACCTATTACTTCATAACCTTGTTTTTGAAGTAAATAAGCTGCTACTGAAGAATCAACTCCACCACTCATTCCAATTACTACTTTTTTCATATAAATCACAAGTGTATTATATCAAATCTTATATGTTTTTTCCATAAGTTAAAGTTATATAAAAAAACGAATTTTGATATTTAAAATAAAAATAGAAAATAACTTAAAATTTTATTACCAAAGAAATTGATAAATATTTCATATAACATTATTATTAATAATATAAATATCATTTTAATTATATGGTTAAATATATATTCATATATTTTATAGTCTTTATGCCTAAGACTTAAGATAACTTTTTTACTATAATTTATACTAACAATTAATATATATATTATACAAACATAAAGTAATAATTTATTTATTATCATAAATATAGTTCCATATAATAAACCAGATATTTTTTTATAATTAATAAAACCACCTAATAGAAAACCGAAACATACTCCCTCATAAAATAAATAAAATAATAGTAGAGGTAAACCTAAAACAATAATTGAAAAAAATAAAAAAAGAGATAATATCAATAAATGAAATAGAAAGTTATTTTGTTTTGAATTTAATATTGTATTTAATGATTTTAACTCACTTAAAATACTTACTTTAGTTAAAGATGGTTGTTTAATATAAATATATATACCAACTAATATCCCCATTATTAGTAGAGATATTAAAAACTTAATTAAATTTTTATTTATGCTTGTCCACTTAAGTTTCATCTAATCACCAGTTAATTATATTTTACTCTTTCAAAATTATGATTTTTTTTGTATAATTAATATACGTTGAGGTGATTATTGAATGGCAAATAAAAGTAAAAAGAAAAAAGATTTAGCAAGCAAGATTTTTGTTTGGGTATTAGTAATAGCTATGTCTGCAAGTATTATTGCGCCTATTATTTATTATTTAATAGCATAATAATACAAAAAAAACATCGAGAGATGTTTTTTTATTTGCTTAATCTTTTTAAATAAAGAGCGTCTTTACGATGTTTTAATCTATCAAGTATTTTATATTTAGGAATATTATCTAATATAGCATACTTTTTCTTTAACATAAATTCATAGTAATCTTTATTAGCATACATTAGGATCGGTCCATATCTTAATTCTTTAATAGTATATTTTCTTTTTCCTCTTAAGAAAACTATATTTATATAATAGTGTCCTTTTTCATATACAACAGATTCATGAGAAATATAGAATCCTTTTAGGATCATAAATCTTCTAAGTAAGAAGTGATCATTATTTGCTTGAATTATTAATTTGTTAATTTGTTTCAAATTAGGATTAGATAGTATTTTTATAATTGTATTTGTTCCCATACCACTTATTACTGCAGTATCAGTATGAACATCAATTACTTCAAGTCCATATCCTAGTCTTGCATCTATCTTTTTTTCTAATTTATACTTCTTTATGTTTTTAATACCCGCAGCAATAGCGTTCTCATTAACATCGCTCACTATTAAGTTTTTCAATATTTTCTTTTTAACTAGATAAATACCTAATAGAGAATGATCACATCCGATATCAATTACTTTATCTGTTTCATATATAAGTCCAGCTATTGATTTTAATCTTCTACTAATTACCATTTTAGTCCACCATGAAATCTTTTAATTTTTTTGCTCTAGAAGGATGACGTAATTTTCTTAATGCTTTCGCTTCTATTTGACGTATTCTTTCTCTAGTTACATTAAATCTTTTTCCAACTTCTTCAAGTGTATAACTAGTTCCATCAATAAGTCCGAAGCGTAATTCTAGAACTTGTTGTTCTCTAGGTTGTAAAGTTGAAAGAACAGATTGTATTTCTTCTTTTAATATTTCGTTTGTAGCATAATCTTCTGGAGTCATTGTTCTTTCATCTGGTACAAAGTCTCCTAGATGTGAATCTTCTTCTTCACCTATAGGTGTTTCTAAACTTACAGGGTCTTGACTTATTTTGATTACTTCACGTACTTTTTCTTCAGTAATACCCATTTTTTCGCCTAATTCTGCTTCAGTTGGCTCTCTATTAAGTTCAAGTGTTAATTGTCTTTGAATACGTGCCATTTTATTAATCGTTTCAACCATATGTACTGGGACTCTTATTGTTCTTGCTTGGTCTGCAAGTGCTCTTGTAATTGCTTGTCTTATCCACCATGTAGCGTATGTCGAGAATTTATATCCTTTATCATGATCAAACTTCTCTACTGCTTTCATTAGTCCGATATTACCTTCTTGAATTAAGTCTAAGAATAGTAAACCTCTTCCTACATATCTTTTTGCTATAGAAACAACTAATCTAAGATTTGATTCTGCCAAGAATCTTGCAGCGTCTTCATCACCTGCCGCAACACGAATAGATAAATCTAATTCTTCTGTAGCACTAAGTAGAGAAATTCTACCTATTTCCTTTAAATACATTCTAACTGGATCATTAATATTAATATCTTTAGTTAAATCTTCTTCATTTAAGATTTTAATTTCTTTATCGTCTTTTTTATCTTTTTTATCTTTTGTATTTTCATCAGCTTCTTCAGGTGTAACAACATCTATTCCGTTATCAATAAAAAAGTTGTATAATTCGTCTAAAGCATCAGTATCTACATCTAATCCTTTTAAAGCATCTGCTAATTGTTCAAATGTGATGTATCCATCATTTCTTCCTTTTTCTAATAAAATTTCTTTTCTTTCATCTAATGTTTTTATTTCTTTAAATATTTTTGCCATATTCTACTCACTCTCTTTTTTTAATTTGATTAATAAATCATTTAATTCTTGTTGACGATTAATATCGATCTCATTATCAATTTCTATTTTTATTTTATTTATTTGTTCTTCTTTTATCCATTTTCTTATAGCGTCTAAATACATATCAAATTCATCATAATTAGGCTCTATTTCTTCATATTGATTAATAATTTTAAGTACTGTTTCATAATAAGCACTTTTAACTTCAAAAGATATAAAATCTGCTATATTAAAATCTTTATTTAATTTATAATACGCTAGTATATCATTAGCGATTTGACCATATTCTTTATCTGGTATATATCCTAAGTTACGATCATAATTTTTTATATACTTAACATCTTTCATCATTATGTAAATTACCGCTTCACATATTTTTTGATGTTTATTAAGTCTTCTTTTGGTTTTTTGAACTATTGGTTTTGGCTTAATAATTTTCTTATTATCTATTAATTTATTATTTAATACTTCTTTATCTATGCCATAGTCATTACTCAATTTAGTTATTGTTACTTCTTTTAGTATAGCGTCATTAGTTTTATTTAATTCATCTATAACACTATTAACATAATTAGCTAAATCTTTACTCTTATTTAAATCTTTATCTTCTTTAAGTACTTGTAATTTATATTCGAAAAATGATGTAGGACTTTTTAATAAATCTTTAAACTTTTCTTCACCATACTTAAGAATATATGAGTCAGGATCTTTTTCTCCACTTAGTTTTATAACTTCAACAGGGATATTACTTTTTATTAAATCTTCTCCACTTGCTATAGTACTTTTTAAGCCTGCTTCATCATTATCCATCATAAGGATTACTTTTGCATTTAATCTTTTTAGTAGTGTTACGTGTTCTTTAGTAAAAGCAGTTCCCATTGTTGCTACTACGTTTTTCACTCCTATTGAATGCATCCTTATAGCATCAAATTGACCTTCAACTACAATTACTGTTTTAGTTTTATTTACTTCATTTCTTGCTTTATCATAATTAAATAAAACATTACTTTTCTTAAAAATGGGATTCTCTTTGCTATTAATATATTTATTAGCAGAGTCATTGTTATATACTCTAGCGCTGAACGCTATTGTTTCCCCTCTTTCATTATTAATTGGAAAAGTAATTCTATTTTGAAATATATCATATAAATTATCTCCAAAGTTAGCTAGACCAACAACCATTATTTGTTTTTCTGTATAACCTTTTTCAATTAATAAATTTGATAGATTATTGTTTAAAGCAACTCCAATGTTAAATTCTTTAATAACTTCGTCACTTAATTGTCTTTGCTTTAAATAATCTTTTGCTTGTTTACCTAATTGACTATTAAGATTATTTATATAATACTTATTAGCAATATCCATTATTTCATATAAATCTTTATTCGGTTTAGAAACATTACTTCTATATTCTAGATTATATCCAATTTTTAAAGCAACAGTTGATGCTGCTTCTGGAAAAGATATATTCTCATAATTTTGAACAAAAGTAAATACATTACCTGATGCTCCACAAACAAAACAAGTATATATTTGTTTTTCTGGGGATACACTCATAGATGGGTTGTGATCATCATGGAATGGACATATTCCAAAAAAGTTTTTACCTTTTGGTTCTAAATTAATATATGAAGATACAATATCAACAATATTAGCATTGTTTCTAATCTGATTAAGTTCTTCACTTGGTATCATTTATAATAATCACCCTCTGTTTATTATATATTACCCTATCTGATTGTATTTCCTTTATTTTTTGTCACTTTTAGTAATATATAGTGATTTTTCATTCAAAAAAAGCCTTTTTTAGGCTTTTTTTAAACAAATATAATCAATTGGCTTATGTAAGATGCTAACTATTAGAATCGCTCCTAACGCTGCTAATGAAGGCTCTATTAAAAATAAAATAAAAGTTAATAAACCTACTAACATTCCAAATACATTTTGGCCTTTTTTAGTATAAGAGCTAGATAATGAATCAGTCGCGATATAAATATAACAAAATAATATACCATTAGAGAATATATTTTCTAATATTAAACCTACTTGGTTATTAAATACTCCATATATAACTATCAAGCCACTAAAGACAAGTGTACTAAATAATGCAATACCTCTTTTATAATAATCTTCTTTAATTAAAAAGATTAAACTTATTATTAAAAATAAAACATAACTAGTATTAATTCCTCCACTACCCATTCCTATTAAATAATCAATAGTGCTTAAACTAAGTTCTTTAGATGACTCATATGCATTTAAAAATGTAAAATCTCCAGTTAAATGAATAATTAATATTATTAACAAAGCAGATGCAGCCATTACATTAAATTTAGCTTCTTTTATAAATTTACTGATAAAGAATATAATAAAGGTAACTAAAACAAATAATAATATATTAGTATTAATACTAATTACAGATGCAATAATTATACCGTAAATAGTATGAAAGGAACTAAAGACTATTTCTTTTAGATTATCTTCATTCTTTTTAATTGACTTTTCATAAATAATATTAACTAAAGCACCTATTAAGAATCCTAATGAAGTAAATATAATTGGTTTGAATAATCCAAATATATTTACTAGATTATTTGAATATAATTTAATTCCGTTCTTATAAAAACCAGTTAATATTAAAGGAATCAATGAAATTAAAATTCTTAATGAAATCTTTTCAACATTGTAATCACTTCTTAAATATACTTTTTTCATTATTTAGTTCCTCTCTTAAAATTTATATTAGAAGGACATATATAAGTACATACTCCACAATTTATACAATTTTCTATCTTATATTCAGTTCGAGGATCACACCCTACTGGGCATTTAGTATGACACATTCCACAGTTAATACAGTCTTTTTTAGATTTATTACACACAGAATGAAGAAAGACACTTCTTACTTCTGGAGTTATTATTAAATCTAAAGATTCTGATGCATAACCACTAAGTAAACCATTTATTACAATATTATAATCATTGCTCTTTAATTTATAATTATTTATTATAATATCTTTTAAAGATGAACCATATTTGACATTAATCATCTTAGGAGTCTCTATTTGATTCCCAGAAATAGTTATTAACTTTTCAGTTATTGGTCTTTGTCTTTTTAGCACATTATAAATATTAATAATATCTTCAATAGTAAAATAAAGAATTCCTAACTCTGCATTTTTTGGCATAATTAATTCTCTAATTAAAACATCTTTATGCGCTAGAGGGTATAAGTCTGGCATCATTTTTAAATCAATATTAGGATATGTTCCTACATGATGGATTAATTCTTCGACGTTTTCACAATCGTTATTTTTAATAGCTAAGAAACATTTTTCACATTCTAAGATACAATATATAGCGTCAATAGTTTCTAATATTTCATTAGTATATCTTTTAATAATAGTACTGCGATTTTTTTCATTAATTTCATAATCCAAGCCATTTATAAGTAACATTTTTCCTTTTAATTTACCATCATAAACATTAAACATTTTTATTATTTCAATTAATTCTTTTTTAGAATACGTATTAAGATATTTTTTAACGCCTTTTATTTTTTTAACTTTTTCCTTGAAGTCATTTTCAATTACTATAACTTGTTGTTTTTTATTATTAACTAACATTTCACTTAAACCTAAACAAGTTCCAGATATTGGACTATAAAGATATTTATTATCTTTATTTAAGATTATACTTTCTTTAAAAATAGCTTCACCAGTTTTGACCATAATTGTATAGTCTTTTTCATATGGTATATAAACATAGTCTGGATTTAAATAATTATAAACATTTTTACTAACTTCAAGTTCTTTTTTACTTTTAATATAAACTAGATTTGCCATTTTACCACCTAAATAATTATATCATATAAAAAAAATAAATAAACATTTTCAGTTTATTTATAAGTATCATATTCTATCTTTAACCAACTAGATAAATAAGCAACATTATAAATTATATTAATTTTTTTATTTAATGCATCATCAAAGTTTTCATTACTATATTCTGTTTCTTTCATAGTTAAAATTAAAGTTAATTGTTTTTTTATTTTATCATTTATGTCTTTATCATTACTAAAACTTGTATTAGTATATCTTTTGAAGTTTTTTAAACAATTATTATTAAAAATTTCTTTTAATTGCTTGTTTTGTATTTTATTTTTATTTTTATATTCTAAAATATTAACAACTTCAGAAGATTCACCATTTAATTCTTTTTCTTGTAAATAGCATATTTTAATATCTTCAACTAACATATTATAAGTTTCTTTATTTACTTGTTTACTAGATATTTCTTTTAATTCATCCCATGAATTATTATTAGTAATTTCGTCCATGTTTTTTTCAATAAGTTTTAAATACTTTTCAATAACTTCAAATTTGTTTTCATACACTACACCAAAATCTTTTGGTTTGAAAGAAACATAAACAGTTATCATTAAAATAATTAATAAAATTAAATTCACAATAACATAATAATTTTTTTTCGTTTTTTAGATACCACCTTAAGAAAATTAAGGCATAATCTAAATTAAAAAGATATATCTATTTAATTTACAAACTTACATATTTCTAGATTAATCAATCATATGTTACACTTTTCATAAGTTAATTCATATTATTAATGTATTGATTTAAGGAACCCTCAAAGACGTCAGCTGAGGCTGACAAGGACGAGTCTGAGAGCTCGCATCATAATTTAAAATTATGATGTAGAAGAGACAACCAAGGAAACCCGCCACGAAAAGACAATTAGAATTTTCTCATATACTTTTCTCATGTTATTTATATTATAATTAAAATAATGGAGTTGATAGTCATGTTTTATCCTAAAAAAACTACTAATAAAGAAAAATCATCCTATAAGTCTCTTTATATTAAAGATTATCTTATTAAAGAAGTTGAAAAAATTTCTAAAAAGTATAATACTAGTTTTTACAATGTTGTAGTTAGTATGATCGGGTATTGTTTAGAGAAAGAAGATATTTAGGGAAACAAAAAATAGCGCAAGCTATTTTTTGTATTCACAAGAACTACATTTTATTATTTTTCCTTTTTCAGTTAAAAGGCTTTGACATTCTGGACATTTTTCTCCAGTTGGTTTATCCCATAGAGCGAATTTACATGACGGATAGTTATTGCATCCATAGAATACTTTTCCTCTACGTGTGTTCTTTTCTACTATAGAATGATCACATTCTGGGCATTTACAAATTTCTATTAGTTCTCTTTCTTCTTTTTTTATGTATTTACAAGCTGGATAGTTACTACAAGCAGTAAATTTTCCGAACTTACCATTTCTTATTACTAAATCATTTTGGCATTCCGGACATTTTTCTCCTGTTAATTCAGGTTCTTTTTTTTCCATTTCATCAAATGCTTTTGTGACTAATGGTTCAAAGATATTATAAAAGTTTCTTAATACTTCTATGTTGTCTAATTTATCATCAGCTATTTCATCTAGTTCTGTTTCCATATTAGCAGTATAGGTTACATTTATTATATTAGAGAAGAATTCTTGTAATTTATCTGTTGTTTCTATTCCTATTTCTGTTGGGTAGAA
>CAYYOP010000034.1:0-1219 GCA_964473435.1 uncultured Muribaculaceae bacterium
GTTTGAACAAGAAAAAGTTTTAAAATCAATTATTCCAATATTTCCAAAACAAGATATTGAGAGAAGAGTAGGAACACCGATTCCTAGTCCTACTATCGCAGCAATGTATCCATTTGTTTTTGATAGTATTAAAGACCCAGGATTATCAACTCTTCTAGGTGTAGACTTTTCAGGTGGTGTAGTCTTATTTAATCAATTCTTATATCAAATAAGAAAAGAACATAATAGAAATAATGCCAATTTAATTATTCTAGGAACATCAGGTTCTGGTAAAAGTACAGCTGCTAAATTATTACTGCGTACTCACTTTAGAAATGGTTGTAAAATTATTGCTATTGATCCTGAGGGTGAATTAGGAGAAATGACTCATAACCTTGGAGGAGATTTTATCGACCTAGGTAAGGGTGGAAAATTCGGAATGGTTAATCCTCTAGAGGTAATTATAGATGCCGATGAAGAAGAACTAAAAGAAGGGTTAGGATATACTGTTTTAACCCGAACATTACAAAGTTTAAAAGCGTTCATGAAATATTATTTTCCATCTATTGAAGAAGATGTATTAGCAATGTTTAGTGAAGTAGTAATTGATACATATAAAAGATTCAATATTCATTTTGAAACAAATTTTACTGGTTTTACTTCAAAAGACTTTCCAATCTTTGATGATGTTTACTCAACAATAAAAGGCAAACTATTATCAATGCCTGAAGCAACTCGTGAAAAAGATGTTTTAGAAAGATTAGAACTAAAAATAAGACCATTAGTTAATGAATTAAAATATTATTTCAATGGTCATACAACTATTGAAACAAAAAGTAATTTTGTAGTATTTAATATAAAAGAATTAATGAATAGCGATGAAAATATTCGTAATGCTCTATTCTTTAATATATTAAAGTATGCTTGGAGTCTATGTTTAGATTCATCAGTTAATACTGTGATGTCGGTAGATGAAGCCCATGTTTTATTATCTAGTCGCAATGAATTAGGTGCTGAGTTTTTAGCACAAATTCAAAGAAGATCTAGAAAGTATAATACAGGTACTATAATTATTACACAGCAACCAACAGACTTTGCTGCATCAAACATTATTACTCATGGTAAAGCAATCTTTGATAATGCTGCTTATTACTTAGTTATGGGATTGAAAAAACAAGCTGCAGAAGATCTTTCTAAATTAATTGACTTAAATGATAATGAAAAAGAAAGTGTAAAAAGT
>CAYYOP010000034.1:1229-8385 GCA_964473435.1 uncultured Muribaculaceae bacterium
TGTGGCTCTAGAAGAATGAGAATTAACGTAGTTTTAACTCAAGATGAGTTAGACTCATTTGGTTCAGGCGGAGGCTTATAAAATATAGGTGGTGATTTATTCATGATGATTAATTCAACTAAAATAAAAATGTTATTAAAAAAGAGGGTATTTATTATACTTTTCTTTTTAATAGCATTTTTTGCATTTACTTTTAAATCAAATGCCGCTTATTTTAATTATTCAGATTTTGATTTTGATACATTTGCTGAAGAAAATAAAAATTATTGGACCGGACAGTGTGTTAATGAAGAATCCGAAGCTGAAGAAAAAAAATGTATTGAAATGGTTTTATCTAGACAAAAAATTTATTACACTCGTTTGTATAAATTACTAGCAAAATATCAGAAAAAAGGTTTTGATATCGACGATAATATTATTATCGCAACGACATTTTATGAATTAACACCAGATTTATTTACTGATGATGCAGAACATTATAAAAAGGTTACTGGTGAAGATGGACGACCATATAATTATGATCCTAATTTTGATATAGATAACTATGATGTAGATAAAGAACCAGATTATGATTATTTTGAAAATGAAATTGAAACACTTGATTTATTAATACAGAATATGTTTGGTTATGTTTCAAAATGCTATGGAATCTATGGAAATGTTGATGAAATACAGAATGAGGATGGTTCATACTCACCTAATTGTCCAAATGGAGGAGCACCCACTACAGTAAATGATAAATATGTATGTGCTAGTACTGCTGATTCTGCAGTAGTAGGATTCTGGGAGTATATGTCAGAAAAATTTAATTTTAAAAAGTTTTTTGGTATAAAAAGTTTTCGGGAAGAACATTGTAATGCCTTAGGATCATCTTATCCAGACGGTACAAAATATAAAATGGAAAATAAGAAACAACATTCACCAGAAACATTAAAAAAATATTGGGAGTTTTTAGAAACGAGTGAATACTTTGATAAAAAAGCCCATTTAAAACATCATTTTAGTAGTGTATTAAATAAAACAAATAAGACAAGCATGAAACAATTAACTAGTGCAGAAAAAGAAGAATATCAAGAAGAATTAATTACTATTCGTAAAAAAATAGTTACTAACATTAAAAGTATCTTGGCAAGTCATGGCACTAAAGTTGAAAATGTAAATTTATTAAATATAAATAACTCACTTCATTGGTGGCCTATAGGTGGAGCAGACATAACAACAGATAGTTATGGTAATCAATATGCAATGGGAGAGCCAACTACAATAATTATTACAAGTCCTTTTGGAATAAGAAATGATCCTATAAATAATCAAGCAACTAGTCATAATGGGATTGATATTTCTGGAAGTGCTGAATTAGGAACAATAAATATTATTGCTACTAAAGCAGGCATTATAACTAAAGTTGTTGACCAATGTACCTCAGGAGGAGATTCTACTTGTGGTGGAGGATATGGAAATTATGTTGTTATATCTCATGCTGATGGAACTCATACTTTATATGCTCATTTACATGAAAATACTATACCGATAAAAGTAAATGAAAGTATAAATCAAGGTCAAATAATTGGTAAAATGGGTAATAGTGGTAAATCTACTGGTATGCATTTACACTTTGAAATAATGGTAGGAAGTAATGATTCATCCTCAGTAGTTGATCCACTAACATATATATCAACTGAAACACCTAGACAAAATAATAATCAATCATCAGATTTACACGAAATGCTAGTTTGTTTAGAAGGAACCGGTCCAGATGATGGTGGTTCAAACTATAAAGTATATGATGATGCTGGCAATGGAAGCGGAACTTTAACAGTAGGTGCTGGAATAACTTTAAAATATAATGTTGAAAGGTTTTTAGCAAGAGGTATAGATACTAATAATTATAATTATGTAGGAGCATTAATTCCTAAAAATATCGTAGATGACATTAAATATGAAATACTAGACAATCTATATGACAGTATTAATACTAATTTATCTTCTAATGGTATCAACTTAACAAACTATCAAATAGATGCTTTAGTATCACGTCAATATAATACTGGAAATATAACTAATTTTGCAGATAATTATCGATTATATGGAAATACTCAATCTTTATATAATAACTATATGAGTAAACCAGTAACTGCAGTAGGATTTACAGGTCCAGTATTACAATCAAGAAGAGATAGAGAATGGCAATTATTTCATACTGGAACTTATCATAAATGTTAGGAGAGTATTATGAAATTTGAATTTAATAAAAAAAATATACTTTTATTGACAATATTAATTATTATTATGATTGTTGGTTTGACATTACATGATTATCGAAATCCATCTAATGGTGTTAAAGTGACTAAAAAAATCACTTTAGTAGATGATTACAGTCGATTCTTTACAATTAGTAATGCTAGTAATAAATATATAAACTATCTTCAAAATAGAGATAAAGATAATTTAATGTTTTTATTAAGTGATAGTTATATAGAAGGAAATAACATTAATAAAAATAATATTTTAACAAAACTTAAATTACTTGATGAAGGAGAATATAACTTTGAAGCTCGTAATATGTATCAAGAAAAGTTTAGCAAAAATATAATTAGATATTATATTAAAGGTAACTTAACTAGAATAATGATTGATCAGTATACAAAACCAATTGATTATTATTTAATAGTTGATTTATACTTAGACAATTCAACCTTTTCAGTAATACCCTATGATGGTAAGATGTTTAAGGAGGCCAAGTAATGGAATTTATTAAAGAAAATAAAGTAACTTTAATTATATGCTCTTCATTAATTGGAATTTCTCTAATTATTTCATTTATAATTAAAAAAGATTTATTTTATAATAATGATTATATTGAAATAAATGATTATTTAAAAAATTATAAAGTAAATGAAATAGTTCCTATAAGCATGAATGAGGAACAAATAGCACGTAAATATTTAACGGAATATTTAAAATTAATTGGCTTAGATATAAATAAAGCTTATGAATTATTAGAAGAAGATTATCGAGATAAAAGATTTAGTAATATAGAAATATTTAAAGAACATTTTGCAAATTTAATTAGTGATAAGTTTTATAACGCTAATGTATCTCAGTTAAATGTAAGTAGAAAAAATAATTATAAAGAATTTTATATAGTAGATGCTAATGGTAATACATTTATATTTAATGAATACAGCATTATGAATTATAAAGTAATGTTTGACTTAACAACAATATAAAATAAATAAAAAAAGAAAAGAGGTGATAAACATGAATGAAGAAGAATTAAATCAAGGCGAATTATCTCAAGAAGAGATACAAAGAGAACAACAAGCAATGAAAGATCAAAAAAGTGCTGAAACCAACGCAAAAATAGTTAAAACTGGTGCTAAAGCAGTAGCAAATTATTATACTGGTGGTGTAGGTGGGAAAGTAGTAGATGTTGTTTCTAATACAAAATTTGGTCAAGAACTCTTTAATGCTGGTGGACAAGCAATATCAGGAATTACTGAAAAGGTTCCTATGGGAGATAAACTTCAAGATACTTTAAATAAAGCAAATGATTCTGGTGCTCTAGATATGGCAGATAAAGCACTTGATTTAGGTACAGGTGATCCTTCATCTGCTGCTATAGGTATGTCACCAACAGATACATCTATGCCAGATAATTTAGATCAAGCATCATCTTTAATGGGAGACGATAGTTCAAGTTTATCACCAGATACAAGTGCTGTTAAAGATATAATGCCTAAAATGAATCCGTTCACAAAATGGTATATATATGTTGGAGTAGGAACGTTCTTTTTCATAATGATACTAATCATTATATTATTTCCTAATACAACACTAGATTTAACAGATCGTGCTTATGCAAGTTCGTCTACGACTATGAACACAAATATAAATCTTTTATCAAATGAACAAATAGAAAGTATGTTAATATATGTAGGTGATTCAAGAACTGAAGAATTACAACAATATTTAAATAAAGACAGCATCAGATATATAACAACCAATAATATGGGATATTATTGGTTTGGAGAAACTGCTCAACCGGAATTAACATCATATATATCAGCAGATACTCAAAAATTTGTTGTACTATCATTAGGTTTATATGATTTAGTTAATATAGATCAATATATTAATATTTATAATACATTAATTAGTGGTTATAGTAATGTTAAATTTTACTTTATGTCTGTTAATCCTATTAATGAGTTACTAGCAGGACAAAATGAATTTTATCAAACTACAGAACAAATTGAAGAATTTAATCGAAAATTGTTAGATGCTTTTGGAGATAGTTATATTGATACCTATAGTGATATATATGCAGGATATCAAACAGAAGATGGAATTCATTATAATGGAGAAACATATAAAGCAATTCATGAACAAGTAATTAGTTATATAAAAAAGAAAAATCCAATTACTTTTTTAGGAGAATATCCATCATTGACTAAAACAAAAACATTAGAAAACATATCGATAACTGATGCTATTGGAGAAGATGGAGTGAATGTTTTAAATGATTTTATTAATTCACAAATTAATATCGGTGGTAAATGTACTGGAATAGGTACTGCAGGAGCTGCCATTGGTTTAATATATGGATTGCATCAACAAGGATATCACTTACCATATTATTGGGGTGGAGGACATAATTATAGTAGTAATAATGGGGTAGACTTAACTTGGGGAACAAAAATTGGACCAAGTAGTCAAACACCAAAAGGTAATGTTTATCTATATAGTAGTTTAGACTGTAGTGGATTTGTTTCATGGGCAATGAATACAGCAGGAGTTAATGGAGGTACAACTTCCGGTAACTTCATAAATTATGGTAAAGAGATTACCTTTGAAGAAGCAACTCCAGGCGATGTTTTAGATAAACAAGGTCACGTAATACTAATTATTGAAAATAAAGGAGACTATTTACAGACAGCTGAATCTACAACTGGTGGTGTACAATTCACAACAAAGAAGAAAAAACAGATATCTGGTTATAAAGTAATTGATATGGACCAATACTATCAATCGAATTGTAAATCTTAGAGGTGAAAATGAAAAAGAAATTAATGTTAATAATTGGAATAATTATTTTAACTTCTGGATGCGACGCTGAATATACATTGGAACTTAATAGTAATCAATTAAAAGAAAAGATGGAAATTAACAATTATAATAAAAGTACATGGGATAATACAACGCCATCATATAGAAGTTCAATTGACATGGCAGCAAAAAGTTCTTTTGCAACTGATTATCGTAATGAACGACCAGAAACAAACGATAAACAAGAAGGAGTTAATTACTATAATATAGAGAAAATAAATACTAGTAATAATCTAGGATTAAAATTTGAAACCATATTCGATATAGAAAATTATAAATATTCAACAATAGTGTTTAATACTACTGAAGATATTAAATATAGTTATAATAAAAAGAATATAAATATAAAAGTTGAAAAAGAAAAAAAAGTATTTACTAACTATCCAAACTTGAATAATTTGACTATAAAATTTATTACAAATCATGAAGTATTAAACAATAATGCTGATGAAATTAAAGGTGGAGTTTATTATTGGTATTTAAATAAAAATGATTATAATAAAGAAATAGAATTAGAAATTAGTACTAGATACGAAGAAAAAAAATTAGATGTATTAGAAGTAGATGAAGATGGATATTTTGGTCCAAAAACTTTAGTAGTTGTTTATGTAATAATAGGAACTATCTTTAATGTAGCAGTAGGAGTAATTTTCATAAAAGTATGGAAATCCAACATCTAATAGTGGCGTAAAACAAGAATTTGATATATAATAAACTTACGAGGAGAGACGTATGAAATTTAGAGTAACAAGTAAAGACTTAATTATATTTGTAATATTTTGTATATTTTTACTTTATTTATGTGCAGTAGCAGTCTTAAATGTTACTTCACTATTAAATGAAGGAACTTTTGCAGGACTAAATCCTTTTCCTGCGTTTTCAAGCCCTTATTTAGGAGCGACAATTGTTGTTTTTGGTGCGGTTTTAGTATCAATCTTTTTAAGTGTTTCTTCTTATATTTTTGATCGTGAAAAAGGTTCAGGTTTAGGCCTTAAATTAGGTGAAAAAGATGAAAAAGGATATAGCCGCTGGACAAAAGAACGAGAAATGAAAAATTCTAAAGATGTAGCAAAAGTAAAAATAAGTGATGAAACTGCTGAAGCAGCAGGCCTAGCATTAATAAACGATGGAAAAGAAATATGGGTAGATAATGGTGAAAACCATACCTTAGTAATAGGAGCTACAGGATCTGGTAAAACAACTGCAGTAGTTGATCCACTAATTCAAAGTTTAGCTAAAGCTGGAGAAAGTATGATTCTAACTGATCCTAAAGGAGAATTACATAGAAATCATAGTGAAATGTTAAAAAGTAAAGGATATAATATTATTGTCTTAAACTTCCGTAACCCTAATTTAGGAAGTGCATGGAATCCTTTAACATTACCATATAAATTATATAATGAAGGAAATACAGATAAAGCAACTGAACTATTAGATGACGTTGCAGCAAACATCTTATATGATCCTAATAATAAAGCAGAACCATTTTGGGAAAAAAGTGCATCAGATTACTTCTCAGGACTAGCACTAGGACTATTCGAAGATGCTGAAGAAAAACAAATAAACTTAAATACAATCAGTTATATGTCAACAGTTGGTGAAGAAAAATTCGCAACAAGTGACTATATAAAAGAATATTTTTTATTAAAAGGAGAAGCATCAAGTGCATATGTATTTGCATCAAATACTATTAATGCTCCTAATGAAACAAAGGGTGGTATACTTTCAGTTTTCAGACAAAAGATAAGACTCTTTGCATCACGTGAACAGTTATCAGAAATGTTATCTTATAGTGATTTTAATATGAAAGATATTGGAACTCAAAAGACAGCAGTATTTATGATAATTCATGATGAAAAAACAACATATCATGCTCTAGCAACTATCTTTATTAAACAATGTTATGAAACATTAATCGATGTAGCGCAAGAAAATGGTGGAAAACTTCCATATAGAACAAATTTTATTTTAGATGAGTTTGCTAATATGCCTCCACTTAAAGATGTAACAACAATGGTAACAGCTGCCCGTTCAAGATTAATTAGAT
>CAYYOP010000035.1:0-8297 GCA_964473435.1 uncultured Muribaculaceae bacterium
GAGACTTAGAAAGTCATGAAATGGTTCAACAAATCCTATTCCCATAATAACTATACTATCTACTCTCTCTTTTGTATCTTCTTCTACTAATAAGATTTGTTGAACCATTTCATGACTTTCTAAGTCTCTTACTTTTTTTAATTGTCCACTCGCACAAAAAGAACATCCCATATTGCATCCAACTTGAGATGATACACATAAACTATTACCATAATTATGTTTCATTAAAACTGCTTCTACTAAATTATGATCGCTAAGTTCGAATAAATACTTAATAGTATCTTTACTTTTTTGAATCTTTTTTATTTTAATAAAATCAGTATTAAAGTTATTAATACAATTTTTAATTGTTTCTTTACTTAAATTACTCATATTATTAAAATCATATTCCTTATGAATATAGATCCATTCATAAATTTGTCTAGTTTTAAATTTCTTTTCGTTTATATTAATTAATTCTTTTTCTAAATCTTCATATTTATATCCAAATATATTTTTCATATTGCACCCAGATAATTATATCAAATAGTTAATAAAAACGCTATTTATTAACTTGTTCTTTTTAATAAACTTTTTTGCACTTTTCTTTCATTGTCAAATTCTTCAACTAAATCTTGAACAATTGGAACAATTTCTCTATCGTATTGTTTAATTAATCTTGTATTATTTACATCTAAGCAATATTTATACAATTTTATGCATTCATTTATTAATTCATACAATTCATAATCCACTAACTCAATTGTGTGCAGCCAATCATGTGTTATTCTTTCTAATATCGCACCATTCAAGACTGTGGCTTTTCCGCCATTTTCATATTTCTCAAGATGATGAAAACTTTTGTTTTTTGGCGATACTAGAGTTAACATATCGCGGCATCCATATAAAATCTCTAATTTATCTCGAGCTTGTTTATTGTACGACATAGATTTTTTCCTCTTCTATAAATAATTTCTTTTTTCTTACCATACTACTACTCCTTTATCTAGTAAAAATATTATTTATTCACAATAAAAAGACAGAGTTATTCTATCTTTAATTGTTAATGATTTTATTTGTTTCTGAATTAATTCTTTTTAATTTTTCATATTTATATGTTTCAGTAGGTAGTTTCTTTTTAACTAAGTTAGTGTTGCATTTATTGCTAATATAACCATATAAAAGAGCAAACATTGGTACTCCAATAAGCATTCCCATTAAACCAAATAGACCACCGAAGATCATAATAGCAAATAATACCCAGAAGCTTTTAATTCCTATTTTACTTCCTGCTAAATATGGTCCGATTATATAATTATCTATTTGTTGAATAACTACTAAGAAAATTACGAATGGCCAGAACTTACTTGGTGTTTGTAGCAATACTAAAAAAGCACTTGGTACTCCACCTATGTATGGTCCAAAGTATGGAATAATATTTGTTATTCCTAATATAACACTTATTAATAATGCATATGGATATCCAAAAAATGTTAAGAAGATAAACGATAGTATACAAAACACTATTGTTTCTAATATCTTACTAACTATAAAATTACCAAATATTTGATCTGTGTGTCTAGCATTGTCAATAGCGTTATTAGCAAATTTAATACTAAATATACTATATAATGATTTTTTTATTTGACCTTTAAATTTTTCTTTATCAAATAGAAAATATATTGAAATAATAAATCCCATTATTAAGTTAAATAATACTTTTACAGCTCCAAATACTCCATTTGAAAATATTACGACCCACTCTTCTATTTTAGGTAAGAATGATTCATTTATCATATTCATAAAATAAAAATTAATAGCATCATAATTATTTAATACTATTACTTCTAATTCTTCATGGTTTTTTAATAAGCCTAATAAATAATTTTTAGTTTGTTCTAAGTAGTTAGGTATATTAGTTACTAGAATCTCAACACTAGTTAATAGTTCTGGGATAACAAAACTAAATAATAAAACTATAAGTCCGACTGTTAATAGACAAACTATAGTTATTCCAAAAAAGCGACTTAATTTTTTTCTAGTATCTTCCTCAACTTTTTTAAATACTACATTATTAGTAAAGTTTTCAAAAAACTTTACTAATGGGTTTAATAAATAAGCAATAATAAATCCTATTATAAATGGAGTAAATAGTTTAATAGTCCATTTAAATCCGTTTATTATTAACCCGAACTTTTCAATTATAAAAAAGAATAGTATGCAAGCAGCAATTATTAAAAAGACTGTTAAACCTAATTTGAAATATTTATCTTCAATTATCTTTTTCATTTTTAATCACTCCTAATTTTTTAGCTAAAGGAATATTTCTTGTTTTTTGATAGTACTCTTCATTGAATAATGCATATACTAAATCTTTTCCTTCTTTTAAAACATATCTATTAAAAACAAAGCCTTCAGCTGTTGCTTTTTTTATTTCATTTTTTACTCTCATTTGATAGTCACTTGAAACAATAATACCAGCACCTACTGACACTGAAGCAATTATTGCCATTGTTATATCTTGATGACTTGCTATTTTTTCTAAAAAGATTATTAAGTTATTTCCTAAGTTAGTAGCACTGTTTATACTGTTAATTATTTCATTAATATAAATCGTTGTAAATCCTAGAATAATTGATAAACCTAATACCCAGGTTTTTATTTTACCTAGTTTACTACTTTCAGTAGCACTTCCACATATAGCGCCTCTTGTATTTATTATCGTTATTATAGTTTCTGTTAATATTGGTAGTATCATAATAGGATACTTACGTGCTAAGACTCCTAAACAAGCAATTCCTAGAAGTTTATCAGCTGTTGCATCTAATATGCTACCAAAGATTGTACTTGCTTTTAATCTTCGTGCTAATATACCATCTATAGCGTCTGTTAATAATAATAATCCTATATATATTATTAATACACTTGGTTTCATTTTAATGCTAATAAAAGGTAACATAAAAGTACCTATAACTCTAGTCATAGTTACACTGTTAACTATTATTACAGATACTTTATTCTTCATATTAACCTCACAATATTATTTTAACATTTTTAAGTTTTATGTGCAATAAACAATCAATTTATTATGCTATATTCTAGTGTATAAGTTAAAAAACCATCATATATAATTATTTTTCTTATTGTTTGTTTATCTGTATAAACAGAATAAGCTTTATTATCAATAGTATAACTATATGTTTTTTGATCCTCTGATTGTTTCATTAATGAACTATTGTTATTTAAAATATTGATAATATTTTTAGGAAATAAATATATTAAGTTAATTTCTTTAAGTATATTATCATCAAGTATTTCTTCATTTTTTTGAACTAGATATATTTTATCTTCAATTATTTTAATTTTTTTTATTTCATCATCTTTTTCTAAAGTTGAAGATAAAATATTATCAATAATAGTTCCTTCTAAATAATAATCACCTATCGTGTATTTTATTTCTAAATTACTTTCCAAGATGTCTTTTTTCATAGTGTTATATGATGTTGAATTAGATTGATTTTCTTTTGGTTTTTGTTTAGGTCCTAAACCTGCTATAGTAAAGAATATTATAAAAAATAATAAATATCCTCCTAGTTTAAATAATGTTCGATATTGTGGTACTGACCATAGTTCTCTAAATCTAGAGTATTTCTTTTTCATTTACATCCCTGCCTAACATATCATCTTTATTAAAACCATTAAAGAAATCTCTTACATTCATAGTATTTTTTCCTTTAGGTTTTATTTTAGTTATTTTCAAACCTTTATCTTTACACATTATAGTAAAACTATCTTTAGTAACTTCAATTATATTATTAACTAAACCTTTTAGGTCTACTACTTCACATTCTGCTACTTTATATTCATTATTTTGAAATTTAAAATATGGTAATGGTTCTGGAGATAATGCTCTTACTAAATTAAATACTTCAAGAGAAGATTTGTTAAAGTCTATTAATTCATGTTCTCTCTTTATTATTGGAGCAAAGGTAACTTCATCAATATTTTGTTTTATTCTTTGATTAGTTTGATTGATTATATTAGGTAATTCTTCTATAATCATTTTTTTACCTAAGTTAGATAATTTATTCGATAAAGTTTCTAAATTATCTTTTTCTTCAATCATAATCGATTCTTTTTTTATCATGTCTCCATCATCCATACCTTCTGCCATATACATAAGAGTAATTCCTGTTTCTTTTTCTCCATCCATAATAGCATGATGAATAGGTGCTCCTCCTCTATATTTAGGAAGTAATGAAGCATGGATATTTATACATCCTAATTTAGGTAAATCTAATAATACTTTAGGTATAATTTGACCATAGGCACAAGTTATAATTATGTCTGGTTTCATTTTAATTATTTCTTCATATTCATTTCTGATTTTAACTGGGCTAAAAACAGTTATATTATGATTTAAAGCAACTTCTTTAACTGGACAAGGTGTTAGTACTCTTTTTCTACCAACGTATGCATCCGGGCTTGTCACGACCATTATAACGTTTGTTTTATTAATTAATTCTTCTAGTATAGGAACACTGAATAAAGGCGTTCCCATAAATATTACATTTAGTTTTTTCATTTAATCACCAAGTTAATTATATTAGATATAATATCATTTAGCAAATATATCAATCGTTGTAATTTCGGATGTTTTTTTCATATTATAATATATCTTTACAAATACAACTTAATCACATCTTTTTAAGTTATATTTGTAAAAGCATTAATAAGATTACAAAAGAGAAGTTGTTTTTACTTCTCTTCCATTTCTAATTCTTCTTTATAGTTTTTACAAGCCATATTTAATTCATTAAATAATAGGTCTATATCTTCTGGTGATTTTATTCTAGCACCTGATGCTAGTTTATGACCACCACCATTATATTTCATAGCTATTTCATTTATAATTGGACCTCTTGAACGTATATTTACTTTATATATTTCTTGTCTTTCATCATATGAAACAAATGCCCAAGAATATATTCCTTTTATAAAATTAAAATTATTTATCATGTTTGAAGCAGTAGATGAATCTACTTTATATTCTTTTATTACATCATTTGTTAATTTTATATAACTAAAACCATTTTCAGTTATTGTCATGTTAAGAGTTATATACGCTTGAAATCTAACTTCATTAAGCGGTCTTTCATATAAATTGTTATAAAGTTCATTTAAATTTAAATTATATTTTGAAACTAAAGAACTAGCTACATTAAATGTTAATGAACTAGTAGTAGCAACTAAGAAACGATCAGAGTCTGCTACTATTCCTAAAAATAATTTAGACGCTATTTCTTGATTCATTTTTAAATTAGTATTATTTATAAGTAACGCTACTAATTCACAAGTAGAACTTGCTGATTCATTTATATATTCTAACTCTCCCATTTTATCTTCAAAAGGATGATGATCTATTTTAATTACTTCTTGGTAACGATCAAAGTTAATACTATCTATTCTTGATTTATTAGGTAAATCAAGCACTATTAATAACGGATCTTGTAATAAACTATCATCAATTTTATCTAATATTCCAAAATATTTGAATTTAGCAACACCAATACCTACAGCATATACTTTTTTATTTGGAAAAGTTAAGCGTATAGAATCTCTTAGCGCTATTTGACTTGCTATAGCATCTGGATCTGGTCCAATATGTCTAGCGATGACTATTGTTTCATGATCCTTGATTTTTTTATAAATTTTTTTTAATATGTCTTTTCTCAAGGATTATTACTCCCTTTCTATTTTATCATTGCATATGTGTCTGATGCGATCATCAATTCTTCATTAGTAGGAATTACATATATTGGAACTTTTGAATCGTCTGTTGAGATAAGAGTTTCTTTACCTCTGACATTATTTCTTTCTGAATCTAATTTAATTCCTAATACTTCTAATTTATTAATGATATCTGCTCGAGTATTAATAGCATTCTCTCCTACGCCAGCAGTAAACACTATTGCATCAGCACCACCAAGTTCAACATAATATTTAGCAATATAATCAACAATTCTATTTACATACATTTGTTGAGCTAAAATACATCTTTTATCTCCTTTAGCGATTCCTTCTTCAATATCTCTTGAATCTGAAGAAACTCCAGAAATACCTAAGTATCCACTTTCTTTATTTAAAACACTTTCTATTTCTTCAGGACTCATGTTTGTTTCTTTCATCATATAAGTAACAACTGTAGCATCAATATCACCACATCTTGTTCCCATCATTAAACCTGCATTAGGTGTTAATCCCATAGATGTATTAATACATTTACCATCTTTTACTGCAGATATACTAGCACCATTTCCTATATGACAAGTAATAACTTTAGTATTTTCTTTTCCTAAAATTTCATTAACTTTTAAATATACATAATGATGACTAGTTCCATGAAAACCATATCTTCTAACATTATGTTTAGTATACCATTCATATGGTACAGGATATAAATAATTTTCTTCAGCTATTGTTTGATGAAAAGCCGTATCAAAAACCATTGTTTGAAATGCTTCTTTAAATATTGCTTGCGCTGCTTTAACTCCAACAATAGCAGGAGGATTATGAAGTGGCGCTAGAGGTGCAACTTCTTCAACTTTTTTTAAATTCTCTGGAGTTGCTTCTACTGTTTTATTAAAATAAGAACCTCCTTGAACCATTCTATGTCCAATTCCTTTTATTTCTTCAAGGCTATCAATTATCTTATTATCAACTAATTCTTTAATTAATATTTCGAATGCTTCTTTATGATCTTTTAAAGCAGCTTCTTTTTTTACCTTTCCTCCGTTGTATTTAATCGAATAAAAAGCATTGTCTATTCCTATCCTTTCAAATACTCCATTAATAATTTCTTTCTCTTCTGGCATCTCAAATAAACTAAATTTTAAAGATGATGATCCAGCATTTACACTTAAAACTTTCATTCTTTCACCTAATCTTAGTATACAAAAAAAAAGATGCTTTGGCTATCTTTTTTTTGTGATTCGCTCGTTCTTAACACAATTGCGTGGTTTCATACTCGCTTTAAAAATGTCAACTTTCTCTTTATGACTTAAATTAATTCCATATTCATTTACATGTTCATGGAGTAAACGATTATGTTTTTCACACTCGATATTATAACCTTTTACAATCATTACCTCACCCATTTATATTATGGGTAATTATTTATAAAATATCGCCAAAATTTTCATTTTCTGTTGTTAACTTAATTGTTTCAGTATTTTTAATTGCTTCATTAATTAAATCTTTATATGGTATTAAACTTTCATAATCTTCTGCTAATTTTGAAGTCGGATTAATTACTGGATGTTCTGGTACAAAAATAGTACAGCAATCTTCATAGGGTTGAATAGATATTTCATAAGTATTTATTCTTTTAGCTAGTGATATTATTTCGCTTTTATCAAAACACGCTACTGGTCTTAAGACTGGCATTTTAACAACTTCATTAATAACGCTTATACTTGTTAAGGTTTGACTTGCTACTTGCCCGATTGATTCTCCATTTACTAATATTTTGCAATTATTCTTATTAGCGATTTTTTCACCAATACGATACATCATTCTTCGCATTATAGTAATCATATAATCTTTAGGTATATTCTTATATATTTCTTCTTGTATTTCAGTAAATCTAACAACATGAATTTTTACATATCCACTATAATAACTTAATTTTTTTGCTAAACTAAGAATCTTATTCTTAGCATTATCGCTTGTATGTGGAGGACTTTCAAAGTATATTGTTTCTAATCGTATTCCTCTTTTTAAAGCAAGATATCCTGCTACTGGTGAATCTATTCCACCAGATAACATAAGCATTCCTTTACCTAAGGTTCCTACTGGATAGCCTCCTATACCAGGCATCTTCTCAAAATAGATATATGATTTTTTAGTTCTTACTTCTATATTTATTTCTAATTCTGGATTATGAACATCAACATTAATATCTTTTATATTTTTTAAAATTATACCACCTAATTTTTTATTTATATCTAAACTAGTTAATGGATAATTTTTATCACTTCTTTTAGTAATTACTTTAAAAGTTTTAAATTCTTTATCTTTAAGAAGGCTTAATACATTATTACCTATATCTTCAATATCTAATTGATTTGATTCATAAGCAATATTAAACTCATGGATACCAAATGTATTAGTTAATACATTTATAACTTTATCTAAATCTGCTGCCTCTATAAACATTCTTCCACGATCATAATTAAGATTATAAGAAACACTTCCTAAAGCAGATTTAATATTATCTCTTAATGTCTTTATAAAAAAAGATATATTATCTTTTTTTG
>CAYYOP010000036.1:0-8189 GCA_964473435.1 uncultured Muribaculaceae bacterium
GAACAATAGATGAATCAATAAAATACTTTGATGATAAATATCCATATTATATGGTGAAAAATATGCATCAACTATTTTTACAAGTAACTAAAGAAGGTGCTAAGGATTCTGGTGAATCTTTAGAAAATATGTTATTAGATATAGATATGCTTGTAGAAGGTGTCTATCGAGATAAAATGGATCGCTCAGCGTTTCATAAAAAATTCTTAACATTTGGATTTGCATTATATTTATTAGTTATGCTTACTCAATTTTTATTAGGAACAGAAAATTATATTAAAATGTTAGATGAATGGTATGTTCAAGTATTGCTACATGCTATTATTGTAATTAATACATATTTCTTAATAACAGGAGAGAAATTCTATAACGAAGATACGGGGGCTGAGTAAAAATGCTAATAGAAGTTTTAATATTAGGAGTCCTTTTATATATTATATTAGAATATAATGGAAGTATCAGTACTAATAAGTTTGTTATAGATAACTCTGATGCTTTTCAAAAATTAAAAGAAAAAGATTTTGAATTCTATGCTAAAGCTAAATATGGAGATTCAATAGATGTTGAAAAATTATTTAATTCACGTCTTAGAAATGGGTTAGTAGTAATATTAATCATGATCTTCTTATTTATTACAGATTTAAATTATGCAAATATATTAATTTGTTTATTAGCAGGATTTGGAGTATATAAATTATCTTATATGCAATTAAAGAAGTATTATAAAGCTCATTTACATAAAATAGATTTAATGCTTCCATATTATTTAAAAAACTTAGAGATATTAATCCAACACTATACAGTACCTGTTGCATTAGGTAAATCAATAGAAGATGCTCCAGATATTTTTAGAGAAGGACTAAAAACTTTAATTGAAAAAATAAATGCTGGTGATTCAACTATAGAGCCCTACATGGAGTTTGCTAGAGATTATCCAGTTAGAGATTCAATGCGTATGATGCGTTTATTATATCGTTTATCATTAGGTAGTAATGAAAGAAAAAAAGAACAACTACTAACATTTTCTCGTAATATATCTAACTTACAACAAAAAGCTAGAGAAGCAAGATATAAAGAAAGACTTGAGAAGATGGAAAGCAAAACAATGGTTATGCTTGTCACAACTGGTATAGGAGTTATGGTCTTATTAGTAATTTCTATATTAATGATGTTTACAGCAACATAAAGAGGTTAAAAAACCTTTTTTTTTGTAAAAAAAACAAATTTGCATAATTTGACAAAAAGTTGCATTTTCCTCTTGCTTTTTATAAAACTGTGTTTTATACTTAAGATGCTTAGAGTAAACAACATAACATTAACGACTTGTATATTTTGTGAAAAAAGTATACAACCAAATTATCTAAACAATAATTTGTAATTTGTTTATTATTTGTCTTAAGTAGTTTTTAATTAAATTATGAGAGATAAATTAATAAATGATTTCTTAATTTATGTTAAAGTAATGAAGTTTTCTCACAAGGAAGACCTTATCTACGCTAAGCATGACAATTGTTATGGAGAGAGCGAAACTCCAAAGGATAAGTAGTTACCGGCTTGTACTGATAATACACCGTCTTATGTTTATATTTAGTGTCTTAATTGATATTGAGTATAGATGTATCATTGTAACTATTCATCAAACCATGCCAGATATTTTATCAGAATATCTGGTTTTTTTTCGAAAAAAATCGAAAATCTCTATAGTTTTGTTGCAATAGATATATTGATTTGCTATAATCAATTATAGAATAGAGGTTGTTTTAGTGATGACTGATTTAGTTAGTGTATACAGCAAAAATAAAAATAAAACGTTCAATGAATATATTGATCTTATTTCTAAAATTATTTCAGTTGATCATAAAAAAATTTTAGGAAACAAAAGAAGAGCAAAAGAAATATTAGAAGGAATAGTAGAAATTTATATTGAAAAATACTTATTAATAACAGAAGTTAAATTTGATATAAGTAAAATCTTTATAGAAAGTTCATACATAGATAAGTATAAATTAACTAAAGAAATAAACGCTATATCAGAATATTTTATGAAAAATAATATAATATTTGATTTAGTAAATAATGAAAAAGAAATAATATTAATGGCAGTATATCTTCAAATGGCTAATAATTTAGATATACTAACTACTGATGTAAAAACTAAAGGAACTAATTATAACAATTATATATTTAAACTATTAGATTATTATCATAAAGTTAAATTTATTTTCCTTGTAGATCAAAATAAAAAGAATACTAGAGACCTTATAGATTTAGTAAAAAGAAGAGCTAGCATAGAAAAAGAATTATCAGAAGTTTTAACTGATAAAAATTCATTCAATAAATATATTAAGATAAATGAAAACCACGATAAATATATTACGCAATATAATTATTATATAGAAGAATTAGAGAAGTATGACAGCAACCAAAGTCAGAAAATATACTTTAAAAGAAATATAGATGATGATTTTACGTTGATAAGTGCTCAGTTAGCAGTAGCGAGTTTAGTAAAATTGATTCAAGCACGAAAAAGTTTACCAGTATTTTTAATTCCAATTAAAAAGAAGTTTTTAACTAAAGAAAAAAATATAAGGGATTATAAAAAATTATTAGATTCTAAAATTACAAAAAAATGTATAAAACTATTAATAAATTATAATGAGATATCAGAAGATTTATTAAGAATAGTAAAACAAAACAAATTAGATTATTTTATATATTGTAATAAAGGAACAGTAATTGAAAAAATAGATCAAAATACTAAGTATATATTTAGTAAAGAATTTATGAAGAACAGTCAAATTATTATTACAAAAGAAGATAATATAATTACAGAAACAATTAATGTCTTTATGGAAGATGAAGATTTAATTTTAAAGAATGAAAAGGAGAATAAAAAATGAGTGGATATAATGATTTTTTTCTAAAATTTATGGAACCATTTTTTGAAGGAATAATAAATTTATTTAAAGCAATAGGTTTATCATTATTTCAAATATTTAATATTCTTAATTATGTAGACGTAGTTAAGAAGTATTCAAAAGAATTATCAGGAGCAGGAATATTTATGATAGTTCTAGCAAGTGCGTGCTTATTATTACTATTCGGACTATTTTTCTATTTTATATATAAAATAGTCACTAGTTTTATAAAATATCGTCACCGAGTAGGTCACCAACAAGCTTTAGTGGATGAAATAGATAACTTAAATAATGAAGTTATTAAATTAAAAGGTGAAAATCAAAAATTCTTAGCAATGAGTGATCCTGCAGATGGAAATATAGAATATGATGAAAACGGCAAAGTTATTAACAAGTTAGAAGAGGGAGAAAGTAGATTCTTTAAATTATCACAAGTTGATGATTCTATGGAAACCTATGTACCAGAACCTCTTAACAAAGAAATAACCCTAGAACAAATATGTCAATCATTCTTAAATTATGCAGCTTCAGAAATGGGATTATATTATACAATTGATTTAATTAGATTATTTATCGCAGCATTTGCTTCAAATAGATTAATAATACTTCAAGGTATATCAGGAACAGGTAAAACATCTTTAGCGTATGCATTTGGTAACTTCATTAAAAATGATGCTGTAATAGCACCTGTTCAACCATCGTGGAGAGATTCATCAGAACTTTTTGGTTATTTTAACGAATTCACTAAAAGATTTAATGAAACTGAAGTACTAACAAAAATGTATGAAGCAAAATATAAAGATAATGTATACTTAACTTTATTAGATGAAATGAATATATCACGTGTAGAATATTACTTTGCTGAAATGTTATCAATCTTAGAATTACCAAGTTCAGAAGAGTGGGTAATAGATTTAGTTCCAAATTCATGGCACAATGATCCTAAATTAGTTGAAAATGGAAGATTAAAAATACCGACTAATATGTGGTACGTAGGAACAATTAATAATGATGACTCTACATTTATGATTACTGATAAAGTTTACGATAGAGCAATGCCAATTAATATAGATGATAAAGGAGTTCCATTTGAAGCAGTTAAAACAGAACCATTAAACCTATCAAGTGAACACTTTACAACTATATTAAAACAAGCCCAAGTAGATTATCCTGTTAGTCAAGAAACACTAAATAAGATATCTATGATGGATGATTATGTTATAGAAAAATTTCGTTTAGCGTTTGGTAATCGTATTATTAAACAGTTAAAAGAATTTGTTCCAGCATATGTTGCTTGTGGTGGACAAGAAATTGTAGCGATAGATTATCTAATCGCACATAAAATATTAAGAAAATTTGACCAATTAAACTTAGCATATATTCGTAATGAACTTGATGGATTCATAGCATTTTTAAATAATACATTTGGAGATGGTATGATGAAAGAATGTATTGCTTATATTGAAAGATTAAAGAAAACTATTTAATAAATAAAGGAGGATTACTATATGAACGGTGAACTACAAGCATTAGTTAACAGTATACCTAGTGAAGAATTAAAATTATTTATGACTAATACTAAATCAAATATAACTGTCAAAAAAAATACTGAAAAAATAACTATTGATTTTTCTTGGGTGGATAAGATTCATGAAGCTATTCCATACTTAGATAATATTATTCGTAATCCTCGCCGATTTATAGTTCAAGAGGAAGATATTATTCCAATTGAAAAAACAAAAAAAGTAACTGAAGAATCAATTAAACATTTGGCACAAAACACTTCATTAATTCAAGAAGTTGATGAAGATGGTGTTGTAAAACCAATAAAGTTATTAAATATATTTAAAGAAGAAACTATAGATTTATATGAAAATAGATTTGTTTATTCATTAATTAATAACTTATATGTCTTTGTTCAAAACCAATTAGCGTATGAAAATGAAGAATCATCAAATAAAGAAGTAAACACTCTTAATTATGAAGGTAAAACTAAATTCAAAAATGAAGATGTAACTATCTCACTAGCGTTAAAATCAGTTAATTATGAAAAATTAAATCGTGATGGTAATAAAGTCAATGATTTAAAACAAAAAATAGAAGAAATTAGAGACATTCTAGAAGACTTTAAAAGTAGTCAATTTATGAAAAACATGATGAATGCTACACCAGTAAGATCTCCAATTCGAAAGACTAATGTTATATTAAAAGATCAAAACTTTGTTTATGCATTAAGAGTATGGGAGTTTTTAGAACGCTTTCAAATAGAAAAACCAGTTAAAAAATATAAAGAAGCATTAGACTTAACTAGTGATGAAATAGATAAGAAGTATTCATTAACTTACTTCTTAAACTATTCAATACTAACCGGACTTGATACAAATATAACAGATGATAATTCTAAATATGCTGGACTTAAAAAATTAATTTATGATATTGCTAAAAATTTTGATAGCGACGATAATGAACTAAAAAGCGTTATTAATAATGAATTAAAATTAGCAGCAAAATATAAACAAGAACAATTAAAAGGTATCAATGATACTTATAAAAATTTTAACCAAGAACATAATAATAGAATTGATCAAGCATTCCTATTATTAAAATAAGCTTTGGAAAGGAAAAGAACTATGAGAAAGAAAGAAGTAAAAACAAATCCAATAATTGGTCGCGCTGATAAGTCTATAGATTTAACTAAGTTTAATATTAAATCTGAACAAGAGCAATATAATGAAATTGAGGCAGTCTTAAAAGAAATTTATCAATCTGATTTAGATGTTAATAAAAAACATGTTTATAAATGTATTAAGTTAACTTGGAATCCAAAAGATGATTATATCTATCTTCCTCATAATTTAAAAATATTTAAAGATAGATTAACTTTAAAGTTTACTATTGAACCTAAAAAAACAATAGGTAGAGGATGGATCATATTCTCAGTATGGATATTCTTATTTGCTCTAATAGGTGCTACATATGCTGGATATACTTATTTAAGTATTGCGCATTTAAATAAAGATATAGATGGTGACGGAATATCTGATATAAATATTGATATAAACCATGATAGAATTGCTGATATAAATATAGATACTAATGGAGATAATAAACCAGATTTAAATATAGATTATAAAGGAAATAGAAAAGCAAGATTTAATATAGATACTGATGGTGATGGAAACCCAGATTTTAACTTAGTTAATGATGCTACTGGTGGCAAGTGTAGTACTTGTAAAATAAACTGTGATGTAGATGGTGATGGTTGGCCTGATATCAATATTGATATAGATGGTGACGGAACCCCTGATTTAGATCTAGATACTGATGGAGATTGTGCTCCTGACTTAAACTTAGATTTAAATGGTGATGAAAAATGTGATATATTCTGTGATGTTGATGGAGATGGAACCTGTGATGTGAATTGCTCGAAACCAGATGACCCATTTGATCCAGAAGATTCAAAAGGAACTGGAAGTTCTTCAATAACAGGAAATCCTGACATAGAAACTTCTACACCTTATATCTTAATTGAATATACTGATGGTGAAACAATAAATGTAACTGGATTATTACCAGAAGATCAATATTTAATACCAGGTTATGTTCAAAGTGAAAAACCGATAAAGGAATTCACTGTAGAAAACTTATCAGATTATCCTATGATGTATACTTTAAGATGGAATGTATCATCAAATAATTTTACTTCTAATAACTTAAAATATAATCTTATAGGTACAAATGGTGCTCCAAGTTTAAACGAACAAACTATTCCAAAAGCAAATGGAGAAATAGTAACAAGAAATATTTTGATACCTCCTAGAGTTATTCATAAATATACTATTGAGATATACTTAAAAGGTACTGGACAACCTCAAAACGAGGACCAAGGAAGAGTCTTCATAGGTCATTTAGAAATAATATTATAAAAAAAAAGATTGATATTCAATCTTTTTTTTGTAATGTATTTTGTAAACGATTATCTAACTGTTTTAATTTACTTATATCCATATCATTAATATCTTTTAATTTATATTCTAAATTTAAATCTTCATATTTTGATTTGGCCATAGAGTGATAGGGAAGAAGTTCAACTTTTTCTATATTAGAAAGTTTATTAATAAATAAACCTAATTGATCAATATAATTATTATTATCATTAATTGTAGGTATTATAACGCTTCTTAACCACATCTTTTTATTTAACTCTTGACATCTTTTTAAAAAGTTTAGGCTTTGATTAATTGAATAATTAGTAATGTTTTTATAACTTGTTTCTTCAAGTGCTTTAATATCTAGTATAATCAAATCAGTTAAATCTAATAATTGATCATCAAAGTTTGCTCCGCCAGAAGTATCAATACAGGTATGAATATTATTTTCCTTACAAAGTTTAAGAACTTCTTTTAAAAAATCTAATTGTAATAAAGGTTCACCACCTGAGAATGTTACGCCTCCATTATTACTAAAATAATTTTGATATTTTAAAATAGTTGTTAATAATTCATTAGGAGTCGTTTCTGTACCACCATTTAGTTCTTGCATTTCTGGGTTATGACAGTATAAACATCTTAATGGACAACCTTGCATAAAAATTACAACTCTTACTCCGGGACCATCTACTAATCCCATTGTTTCGATCCTGTTAATATTACCTTTTGTCATATAACATCATGGAAAGTTCTAGAAATAACTTCTTGTTGTTGCATTTTGTTTAAACGATTAAAATGAACTGCATAACCTGATACTCTTATTGTTAAACTAGGATATTTATCAGGGTTGTTCATTGCATCAATTAGTAAATCTTTGTTAATTACATTAACATTTAAATGATGAGCATTTTGTTTAAAATAACCATCTAATATTGATACCAAATTATTGATTTTCTCTTCTTTAGTTTTACCTAGTGAGTCAGGAACAATCGTAAATGTATTTGATACACCATCTAAACACGCTTCTTCATATGGTATTTTAGCAACTGAATTAAGAGATGCTAAGGCACCACTTCGATCTCTACCATGCATCGGATTAGCGCCGGGTGCAAAAGGTAAACCAGCTTTTCTACCATCAGGTGTAGCTCCAGTTTTAGAGCCATATACAACATTTGAAGTAATAGTTAATACTGATAAAGTATGAACAGCATTACGATGTAATTTGTGTTTAATTAATTCATTGTAAAATTCATTTACCAGTTCAACTGCGATAGAATCAACTCTGTCATCATCATTTCCATATTTAGGAAAATCACCTTCAATATCATAGTCAATAACAATA
>CAYYOP010000037.1:0-7900 GCA_964473435.1 uncultured Muribaculaceae bacterium
ATCCGTAACTTAGGTAAAAAATCATTAAAAGAAGTACTAGATAAAGTAAATGAAATGGGACTTAAGTTCCGTGAGTAGAAAAGAGGTAAGTATATGTTATATCGCAAATTAGGTAGAGAAACTCGTATTAGAAGAAGTATATTAGCTGGACTTACCAAAGATGTAATTAATTACGAATATGTTGTTACTACAGAAGCAAGAGCTAAAGAAGTAAGAAAATTCGTAGATAAAATGATTACTTATGGTAAAGATGGATCATTAGGAGCAAGAAGAAGAGCTTTAGCATTTTTACATAATGATAAAGACGTAGTTAATAAAATATTTAATGAACTTGCACCTAGATATGAAAAAAGACCAGGTGGCTATACAAGAATTATTAAACTTAAAGAACGCAGAGGCGACGATGCTTTAGAAGTAAGATTAGAATTAGTATAATTCTAGTCTTTTTTTTATAAATAAAGGTGACTACATAGAGAGAAGAAACATTATATTAACTATAACCGGAGTACTTACAATCCTATTCTTATCAATAGGGTTATCTTTTGCATACTTTACAGCAAGTATAGAAGGTGGAGAAGAAGCTACAACTATTACAATAGGTGGTGGCACAATGAAGATAGTTTATAATGGTGGAGAAAAAATAACAGCAAACGCCATAACTCCAAGTAATCAAGCATTCGCTACTAAAGTATTTACTGTAATTGGAAATAGTACTTTAGATTTATCAATGGGATAATAATATAACAGGAATTATTGATGTTAAATTTTTAAAAGGAAACACAAATAATACTCAAGATCAAACAAAGATTGAGACTACTGATTATAATGCTGATACTAAAAATACTAGTATGCATTATTTCTTACACCCAGCTTTTGAATTTGACGGAGACGCTTTAGGATTTTGGGCAGCTAAATATGAACCTACTGCAGCTGAAGATGTATTATCTGGTACAACTGGATGTAATCCATTAGATAATGTTACAACAAAAACAATTAAAATAGTGCCAAAAGCTACAAGTTGGAGATGTATTGACATCTCTACTGCGTATAAAGTATCATTAGAAATGAAATACAAAACATCAGTATATGGTTGGCAATCAAACGAACTAGATAGTCATATGATGAAAAATACTGAATGGGGAGCAATTACATATTTAAGTAAATCTAAATATGGTGCAGATACTGAAGAAGTGTGGAATAATACCTATAATCAATATAGAACAGGATGTTCAGGTTCTGGAGTAAATGCTTCAAATGAAAGTACTTGTATTGCATATCAAACAGTAAACGGTCAAAAAGCTAGTACAACGCACAATATATATGGAATATATGATATGAGTAGTGGAGCTTGGGAAAGAGTAATGGGAATATATAATGATTTAGCAGCGAGTAGTGGTTTTAGTAATGAAGAATTATTAACTATTGAAAATAAATATATAACAAAATATAATACGCCAAAAGAAGGCTTATTAAATGGATCAGGAATGAATTATGATAAAACAGTCTATGGAGATGCAGTATATGAAACAAGTAATAATGCATCTAGATTTAATGAAACATCATGGATTGGGGCGGGAATAACATCATGGTATGGAGACGGATCTTTTCTTCCGTATTCAGCAAATTCTTGGTTTAATCGTAGTGGTAATTTTTCTTTAGGTTCAAATACTGGACTATTTAACTACAATACTTCAGCGGGTAATGCTCATTTCAATAATTCATTTAGATCTGTATTATTTCCACAATAAAAAGCACATCATTTGATGTGTTTTAATTATTTAAGAATACTTTCTAAAGCTAATGTTATCATTTGATTTAAAGATGTTTGTCTTTCTTCTGGAGATAGATCAACATCTTTTTGAAATTTACTATCACTAATAGATACTAAACAAGTTGCTTCTTTATTATTTACTTCAGCTATATGAAACAATCCAAATGCTTCCATTTCGCTAGCAAGTGGTTTTATGTTTTCTGGTATAGCGTTTTTTAAATGATCTATATTTCTATATACATCAAATATTTCTGATGTATATAGAGTACCTTCAGTAATATCTATATTTAAATCTTTACTTGTTTCAATTATTGTTTGGTTTAATTCTTTAGTAGAATTTACTAATGGAGATTTAATTTGTCTGTATCCATATGCAAAGTTTGAGTCTGAATAAGCATCTTTAGCTAAAATAATATCTCTAACTTTAATTTCTGGTGAAAATGCTCCTGCAGTACCAATTCTAATTATTTTTTTAACATCGTAGAAATGATATAATTCATGAGCATATATCGCTACTGAAGGTATTCCCATACCACTTCCCATAACAGTAACTCTTTTACCTTTATAGGCTCCTGTAAAAGCCAACATATTTCTAACTTCATTTACTAATTTATAGTTTTCTAAAAAGTTTTCTGCTATATATTTTGCTCTTAATGGATCACCTGGTAAAAGTACTATTTCTGCTATATCTTCTTTTTTACTATTAATATGAACTGCATTCATTATTTCCACCTCTTACATAAAATTATATCAAATCTTATGCTATAATTACATTATAAAATAAAAGGTTTTACATATACTAGTAAATGAGGAGGATCAATGGTATATAAAAAAGAAAAACACGGACCATATACATTGCATACAATTAAGACTGATAAGTTTAAATTATGCCATATGGAAATAATATTTAGAAACAATATAGTAAAAGAAGATATTACTAAAAGAAATATTCTTTTTGATGTGCTTACTGAATCAAATAAAAATTATCCAACTAAAAGATCACTATCTTTGAAATTAGAAGATTTATATAATGCTTACTTTTATAGTGTAACTAGTAAAGTAGGAAATGCAGTATTAACTAATGTATGTATGGATTTTATAAATCCTAAGTATACAGATAAAGAAATATTAGAAGAATCATTAAAGCTTCCATTCGAGATGCTTTTTAAACCTTTAGCTAGAAATAATGAATTTAATGCTAAATCTGTAGAGATTGCTAAAAAAAGAGCAGAGGGAGATATTAAATCAGTTAAAGAAAATCCTAGAAAATATGCGATCATGGAAGCAATTAAAACTTTAGGGGAGCAAACATCATCTAGTTATAGTAATGTAGGAACATTATCTGATTTAGAAAAAATAACTCCTACATCATTATATAAATATTATGAAGAAGTATTACATAATGATTTCGTAGACATTTATATTATTGGAGATTTAGATATGAATAAAGTGTCTAATATAATATCAAAATATGCTGATTTTAAAGTAATTAAAAATCATGAGTTTGATTTCTATGTTGAAAATATAAAACGTAAACCAGTAGTAAAGAAAGAAAATTTTATTTATGTTCAAACAAATATTATAACAATACTCAATTTAACTAAATTAACTGAGTTTGAAAAGAAATATGTCGCATTCATTTATAATTTAATTTTGGGTGGAGGATCTCTTGAAACAAAGTTATATAGAAGACTAAGAGGAGAAAACTCTTTATGTTATAATGTTAACTCTATGTATCAAAAATATGATGGGCTAATATTAATATCTACTGCAGTTGATATTAATGCTGAAGAAAAAGCAATTAAATTAATAAAACAAGCAGTTAAAGATATGACAAATAATGTTAGTAATGAAGAATTAGAACAAGCAAAAGAATTAATCATATCTGCTCTAACTATGAATATGGATAATATCGGTAGAATAGTTGATAATTATTTTTATAAAGATACTAGTGATTTAGATGATTTTGAAACAAGAATAGAAAACTTTAAAAAAGTAACAATAGATGATTTATATAATTTAAGTAAAAAGGTATCCATAAGTACAGTTTATTCTTTAATTGGTGGTGAAGATAAATGAAAAAAACAGAAATAAAAAAAACTGGTGAATATGTATATACAGAAAAATTAGATAATGGTTTACAAATAATAATGGTTCCTAATGATAGAGTTAAAAACTATTATGCTACATTAAGTACTAATTTTGGATCTATTCATACTGATTTTAAATATAATGGTAAGAGTTATAAGTTACCTAAAGGAACTGCCCATTTTTTAGAACATTTACTTTTCAATATGCCAGACGGAACTAATGCTCATGATTACTTTGGACAGTTAGGATCTAATATTAATGCTTTTACTTCTTATGATGTTACGTGTTATGAAGTATTTGCTAATAGTAAATTTAAAGATAATTTATCATATTTATTAAAATATGTTTTTACTCCTCATTTTACTAAAGAATTAGTAACTGGTGAAAAAGGAATAATAACAGAAGAAATAAAAATGATAAATGATAAACCAGCATCAGAAATTGTATATGGAATGTTTAGAAACATTTTTATTAAAGATGAAAGACAATATTTAATAAGTGGTACAGTAGAAGATATAAAAAAAATGACTGCAGATGATTTAAATATAGCTTATGAAGCATTTTATCATCCAGAAAACATGTTTTTAATTATTACTGGTAATTTTAGTCCAGAAGAAGCTGTTGCGATAGCACTCGACACTATGAAAGAATTTGAATTCCCAGAATATATTAAGCCGGTAATGAAAGAAATAAAAGAACCGCCTAAAGTTAAAAGTGAATATTTAGAAAAAGAAATGCCAGTTGATAAAGAAAAAGTTACTGTATGTTTAAAAATTCCTAAAAGTAATTTTAAAACTTTAAAACTTACTGAATTAGAATTAAGAATATATATGAATTTAATTATGAGAATAAATTTTGGAGCAACTTCTTTATTAAAAGATGAATTATTAACTGGTGGAGTTATTACAGACTCAATAAGCACCTTTTTAACCTTGACAGATGACTATTTAATACAAGCCATCATGGTAGCAACAGAATATCCAGACTACTTTATAAAGCGCGTAAAAGAGACATTAGAAAGTCTTACTATAACTGAAAAAGAAATAGAACGTAAAGTAAAAAGTTCTATAAGTAGTTTAATTATGAGTTTTGATGAAATTGAAGTAGTTAATAATGACATTCAAGATGATATTCTTAACTATGGAGAATATATAACAGACATATATAATCATTATTTAAATATTGAAATAGATAGCGCTAAGAAAGTTATAGAAAAGTTAAGTAAAAACACAATGGCTATAACTGTATTAAAACCAAAAGAAGAAAATTAATTAAAGGAAATAAAACCTCTTATTATAACTAATATAAATAGGAGGTTTTTTAATGAGAAATCATAAAAAATATTTAATAATAGGAGGAGTTTTAGCAGTAATTATATTAACTTTTGTTAGCTATATATATTTTGATAATGAAGAAGAGTTATATATTGCAGAAGAACTAAATATTACAGAAGAACCATTAAAAGAATTTTATGTAGATGTAAAAGGTGCTGTAAAAAATCCTGGAGTATATTTATTTAAAAATAATGATAGAGTATTTGATGCAATTGAAAAAGCAGGAGGATTAATTAAAAATAGTAATACAAGTAATATTAATCTTAGTAAAAAATTATCAAGTGAAATGGTTGTTTATATTTACACAAATAATGAAATAAAAAATGGTAATAAAAGTATCAGTTGTGATACTAAATGCAACTATGAAATAATTGAAACAAATAATTGTTATTTAAATGAAAGTAACGATTCAAAAAAAGTAAATATAAATACTGCTAATATGAATGAGTTATTAACTTTAACTGGAATAGGAGAATCAAAAGCTGGGGCGATAATAAATTATCGTCAAGAAAATGGTGATTTTAAAGATATAGAAGAACTAATAAAAGTATCGGGTATAGGTCAAGTATTATTTGATAATATAAAGGAATTTATAACAGTATGATTAACTTATTAGTAACATTAAATATTATGTTTTGTGATATAAAAGGCGCTGTTAAAAATCCCGGAGTATATCAAATTAAAGAGAATAATATATATGAAGTTATAAACTTAGCAGGTGGGCTTAAAAAAGACGCAAATATTACAAATATAAACTTAAGTAAAAAAGTAGTAGATGAAATGGTTATTTATATTCCAAGTATAGATGATAAACCAAAATTATGTCCTCCATGTAAATTATTTGAACCAAAAGAATGTCCTAAACCAATAATAACTACAAACACAACAACGAGAACAACAAATATTACGAATGAGCCTACCACTACTATTAAAAAAACAGTTAATATAAATACTGCAACTAAAGAAGAATTAATGACTTTAAATGGAATTGGTGAAGTTGTAGCAAACAAGATTATTGAATACCGAGAAGAAACTCTTTTTATAAATATTGACGAACTAAAAAATATAAAAGGTATTGGAGAAGTAATATTTGCTAAGATTAAGGATTTTATTACAACATAATAGTTTATATTATTCACTATTAATATTTTCACTATTAATATCAGTATTTTTTATTTTTGTTATTAAGCAAGAATCAAAATACAATATAAATGATAATATAATCATTGGTATTTTAACTGATATCAATTATAAAGACAATAAATATAAAATAACAATAAAAGGAAAAGAAAAACTAATTGGATATTATTATACAGAAGATAAAATAAACTTAGAAATAGGTATGAAAATAATAATTCAAGGAAATCTTTATTTACCAAATAAAAACACTATTCCAAACACATTTAATTATAAAAAATATTTAAATAATCATAAAATGTATTACTTAATGAAAATAGATGACATAAAAATAATAAAAAAAACAACTAATATAATCTATAAACTTAAAAATTATATCAATAATAGAATAGAAAACTTTAAATATACTAATCCATATTTAAAAGCATTAATTTTAGGTAATCTTAAAGATTTGGACGAAGAAACTTATAAAGGATATCAAATAAATGGAGTAATTCATTTATTCGCTATAAGTGGAATGCATATTAATCTACTAGCAACTTCATTATTATTAATATTGAAAAAAATAAAATTTAAAGATATATATAAATATTTAATAGTAATATTATTTTTAATAGTTTTTTGTTTAGTCATAAATACTTCAGCTAGTGTTTATCGAAGTTTAATATTTTTCATATTATTAACAATAAATAAATTATATGATTTTAATATATCAACAAAGAACATTTTAATTCTGACGGTTAGTTCTTTAATAATATTTAATCCTTTAATTATATTTGATATTGGTTTTCAATATTCAGTAGTAACGACTTATGGTTTAATAATTAGTATTAAAAAAAAGAAGAGTAGTTATGTTAAAAATATTCTTTATACAAGTTTTATAGCGTTTATATTTAGTTTACCAATTACTTTAATTAACTTTTATGAGATTAGTTTATTAACTCCACTAAACAATTTAATATTTGGTCCATTAGTTACTTTTATTATATATCCTCTATCAATACTAACAATAATCTTTAAGTTATTCGAACCTCTTTTTTATTTTTCTCTTAATATAATGGAAATAATTAATTCTTTTTTTAGTAATATAAATCTTTTCAATTTAATTATACCTAAAGTACATATATTATTTTATTTAATCTATTATATATTAATTATTTTTTATATTTATTCATTAAATAAAAAACATCTATATGTAGCACTCACATTAATATTAACTTTTAAATTAAAACCAATGTTAGATAATAATACCTATGTATATTTTTTAGATGTAGGTCAAGGAGATTCAATATTAATTTATAACAAAAAAGAAAATATTTTAATTGATACAGGAGGATTATATAATTATGATATTAGTAAAAACACTTTAATATTTTTCAAAAGTTTAGGTTTAACTAAATTAGATTTAATGCTATTAACACATGGAGATTTTGATCATATGGGTGAAACAATTAATCTAGTAGATAACTTCAAAGTAGAGAAAGTAATATTTAATTGTGGTGAATTTAATGAACTTGAACAAGACTTAATTAAAGTTTTAGATAAAAAGAAAATAACATATTATTCT
>CAYYOP010000037.1:7910-8156 GCA_964473435.1 uncultured Muribaculaceae bacterium
AATGATAACTCAAGTGTTATTTATACTAAATTAAATAATCACAAGTTTCTATTTATGGGAGATGCAGGTGTAGAAGTAGAAGAAGATTTAATAAAGAAATATAACTTGCAAGATATTGATGTTTTAAAAGTAGGACACCATGGTAGTAGAACAAGTTCTTCAAAAGAATTTATTGATGAAATTAATTCAGAATATTCAATAATTAGCGTTGGTAAAAATAATAGGTATGGTCATCCAAACAAAGAA
>CAYYOP010000038.1:0-7946 GCA_964473435.1 uncultured Muribaculaceae bacterium
AAATCGAACAAGTCGAGTATTAGAAATGGATATAGAGGATAAAGCTGCTAAAGAACTGGCAAAAAGAAGCAGAAAAACACCAAGAATAGCAAATAGACTATTTAAAAGAGTTAGAGATTTTACGCAGGTAGAAGGTAAAACAATGATTGATTTATCAGTAACAAAAAACTCTTTAAATAGACTTAAAGTAGATAAATTTGGCTTAGATCAGATTGATATTGAGTATTTAGAAGCACTTATAGATAAATTTAACGGTGGACCAGTAGGAGTAGAAACAATTAGTTCTTCAATAGGAGAAGAAGTTTCTACATTAGAAGATGTAGTCGAACCTTATTTATTACAAGAAGGCTTTATTAAAAGAACACAAAGAGGAAGACTTGCAACAGAAAAAAGTTACGAACATATAAAAGGAGATAATAAATGAATAAAAAATTAAAAACAGCATTAAATAAAGAAGCAAAAAGACAAGAAGAAAATATAGAATTAATCGCTAGTGAAAATTATGTTTCAAAAGATATACTAAAATTACAAGGTAGTGTTTTAACAAATAAATACGCCGAAGGATATCCTGGTAAAAAATATTATGGTGGTTGTGAAAATATTGATGTAATAGAAAACTTAGCAATAGAGTTAGCGTGTCAATTATTTGGTGTAAAATATGCTAATGTTCAACCTCATAGTGGATCATCAGCTAACTTAGCGGTTTATAAAGCATTATTAAATCATGGGGATAAAATAATGGGTATGGACCTATCAAACGGTGGTCATTTAACTCATGGTCATCCACTTAATTTCAGTGGACTAGATTATAAAGTAGTAAGTTATACTGTAGACTTAGAAACAGAAATGATCGATTATGAAGAAGTAAGAAAAATCGCTTTAGAAGAAAAACCAAAAATGATTATAGCAGGTGCAAGTGCTTATTCAAGAATAATAGATTTTAAAAAATTTAGAGAAATTGCCGATGAAGTAGGAGCATACCTTTTTGTAGATATGGCTCATATAGCAGGATTGGTCGCAACAGGAATCCATCCGTCACCAGTTCAAGTAGCAGATGTTGTAACAACAACGACTCATAAGACACTTCGTGGGCCTAGAGGTGGATTAATATTAACAAACAATGAAGAAATAGCAAAAAAAGTTGACCGAGTAGTATTTCCTGGAATTCAAGGAGGACCTTTAATGCACGTTATTGCTGCTAAGGCACAATGTTTTCATGAAGCACTAGATCCAAGTTTTGCAGAATATCAAATGCAAGTAGTAAAAAACTCAAGAAGTTTAGCACAGTCATTAAAAGAAGAAGGATTTAAAATAATAAGTGGTGGCACAGATAATCATTTATTATTAGTTGATACAAAAACAAAAACTGGTTTAACTGGAAAAGAAGCAGAAAGTTTATTAGATATGATTCATATAACAGTTAATAAAAATACGATTCCAAATGAAACAGAATCACCATTTAGAACAAGTGGTATTAGATTAGGAAGTCCTGCTATGACAACAAGAGGCTTAAAAGAAGAGGATTTTTATCAAATCGGTAAAATAATCGCTAAATGTTTAACTGATAAAAATAATTTTAAATTACAAGATGAACTAAGTAAAGAAGTTTTAGAAATAACAAAAAAATATCCAATGTATAAAAAAAGATAGGAGTAGTAAATGACTAAGTGGGATAAAGAATATATAAAATTATGTAAAAAAGTATTAAAAGAAGGAATTGAAGTAGAAAATAGAACTGGCACTAATAGTATTAAATTAGATGGTTATTATTTTGAATTAGATCTTGCTGAAGAATTTCCTGTCTTAACTACTAAACAATTATATTTTAGACAGGCTATATTAGAAATGTTGTGGATTTATCAAGCTCAATCTAATGATGTAAGATGGCTTCAAAAACGTAATGTTCATATTTGGGATGAATGGGAAATACAAGCCGATGGTAAGTGGTATGCCACTCAAATGGTTCTTGATGAAAACAATAAGTTAATAAAAAAAGATATTGTAAAAGATTTTGGAAAAGAAATGGCACATACAATCGGTACAGCATATGGTTATATTGCTGGAAGATATAATTTTATGGAAAATTTAATAACAAAATTAAAAACAAATCCTAACGATAGAAGAATGGTTTATAGTTTATGGCAAGATGAATTTATAAAGACTGCTGTATTACCATCATGTGTTTGGTCTACAGAATGGAATGTAGTAGGAGATAAAATAAACCTATGGGTTCATCAAAGAAGTGCTGATATTCCTTTAGGGCTACCATTTAATGTAACTCAGTATGCAGTTTTAGCAAATTTAATTGCACATTCAACAGGATTAAAACTAGGAAAATTAAGATACAGCATAAATGATCCTCATATATATGTAAATCAAATAGATGGCATAAAAGAACAAATAAAAAGATTTGAAGAACAAGGAGATTTACCAGCGCCTAAACTATGGATTAATCCAGAAGTAAAAGATTTCTTTAAAATAGATAATTCAAAAGAATTATTAGATATTAAAGTAGAAGGGTATGAACATATGGGACCTATTAAATTCATTAATAGTAGCAATAGGTCAAAATAATGAAATAGGAAAAGATAATAAATTATTATGGCACTTACCTAATGATTTAAAATTTTTCAAAGAAGTAACTTCAAATAAAACAATTATAATGGGGAAGAATACTTTTGAATCATTGCCTAAAATGTTACCTAATCGAAAACATATTATAATAAGTAATAATGAATATAAAGTAGAAAACGCTATAGTGTTTTATAATATAGAAGATACTTTAGATTATGTAAATAATACAAATGAAGATTGTTTTATTATTGGTGGAATGTCAATATATGAACAATTACTTCCATATGCTAAATATTTATATATAACTAAAATAGAAGCAACAAGTGCAGCTGATACATTCTTTCCTAAAATAAAAGAATCGGAATATGAAATAACTTATCTTGGTGAAAATCAAGATAATAATATTAAATATAAACATTATAAATATATAAGAAAAGATTGAATGAAAAATCAATCTTTTTTTATATAGATATATAGCACTAACTAAGATATAATAAGTTGTAGCGTTATGGAGTTGATATTATGATAGATTCAAAAGTAATCAAATACGAAGAAAATAAATTAGAATATATTAAAACTATTTTAAATGAAGAACTTTCAACTCTAGGACAAGAAATAATGGGAACTGAACAAAAAATATTAGAGTTCAGAAAATTTGCTTGGGATCAAAAGGGTACAATAGATGCTGCCGAAATGGCAAAGATAATGACTGATGATGAATTAGAAGCAACCCTACTATTAAAAAAAGGTGATCACTTTCAAAAATTATTTAATATTCAAAACAGTCCATATTTTGCTTCAATAATATTTGAAGATGAACAAAAAGAAGTTTTTGAAATATACATATCTACGACTCATCTAAGAAAAAACAATCGAAGTATATTAAGTGATTGGCGTGCTCCTATTTGTAGTTTATATTATGATTATGAACCAGGACCTTCTTCATACAGTACACCTAGTGGTCAAATAAAAGGAAACTTAAAACAAAAAAGACAATATAAAATAATAGATGGAAAGTTAATTAGAGTACTAGATAGTTCACTTAATATTGATGATGATATCTTACAAGAAGTATTAGCAAAAGAATCTAGTGAAAAAATGAGAAATATAGTTAATACTATTCAAACTGAACAAAATAGTATCATCAGAAATTTAAAAGACAATAGTTTAATAGTCCAAGGAATAGCAGGCTCTGGAAAAACAAGTGTCGCACTACACAGAATTGCATTTCTGTTATACAGAATAGAGAACTTAAGTTCAAATAATGTTTTAATCTTTTCTCCAAATGAAGTTTTTACTGAATATATATCAAACGTCTTACCAGAACTAGGTGAGAACAACACTATGCAAACAACATTTCAAGACTACTTAAGTAGAATGATTAAAGAATATAAAAATGTAGAATCATTCATAGATTTCTTATCAAGATTTTATTCTAATCAAGAAACTAACAGTGAACTAATAAAATATAAACAAAGCGATCAAATAATTAAAGATATTGAAGATTATATAGATGACTATGTAAAAAATGCCGAGTTTATTCAAGGATTTACAGAAGGATATATTTTTGACTATACACCTGAAGTATTAAATGAAATGTTAAAAGATAGATATTCATCATTCCCTCTCTTTGAAAGAATAAAAGCAATGTCAGTTAAACTAAGCGAAAACAACTATAATGGATCAAGAAGAAAAGCTTTAACATATGCAAAATTATTAAGAGAATCAACAAACTTTAAAAAAGACTACAAACAAATATATCGAGATTTTTATAATAGTAAGTTTTGTAAATTAGAATTATCCGAAAAAGAAATTAATAAATTTATAAATAAAAAGATAATTCAATATGAAGATGCATTACTTCTAGTATATATAAAAGGTCTATTAGAAGGATTTAAATATGAGGCATCTATTAAACAAGTAGTAATAGACGAAGCTCAAGATTATAATAAATTACAGTATATAATAATAAAGAAAATATTTAAAAGAAGTTCATTTACTATATTAGGTGATATAAATCAAACTATAAATCCGTACTATAAATATAATAATTTAAAAGAAATCGAAGAAATATTTAAAGGAAGATATTTAGAATTAACTAAAAGTTATCGATCAAGTAAAAACATTATTGAATATACTAATAAAATTCTTAATTTAAATAATGTAAGCGCTATAAGAAAAGATAATGAAGAAGAAATAAAATTTAAAAAATATACAAATCAAATAAAAGAAGATTTATCTAAAACAATAGAAAACTTAACTAAAAACTATAAATCTATAGCAATAATAACTAAAAATGATATTGAAGCAACTAATATATATAATGAATTAGAAAACGATCAAATTATGTTAATATCAAACAACAGTGAAGAGTTTAAAAAAGGAATAGTTATAATTCCAGCATATATAGCAAAAGGTTTAGAATTTGATTGTGTCATTGTTTTAAATAATCCTAAAAACAAATTTAAACAAGAAGAAAAGAATTTATTATATGTTGCTTGTACAAGAGCGCAACATGAACTAATTATATTTGAGGAGTAAAATATGAAACCAGAAGTAAAATTTAAAACAAATGATTATAATTATTACAATAGAGCTGTAGGAATAATACAAAAAGATAATAAATATTTAATCTTAAATGTAGATAACTCATCTTATTATCATATTCCTGGCGGACATATTGAAATCGAAGAAGATTCTCTTGTTGCAATAACTAGAGAAATAAAAGAAGAATTAGGTTATACCGTAAAAGATGCTAAGTTGTTTTGTATTCAAGAAAACTTTTATGAAAAAAATAATATCTCACATCATGGAGTAGAGTATTATTATCTAATTGAGACAGAAGAAGATATAGAGCCTATAGATCGAGTTGTTATTGAAAATGATCGTGGAGTAGAAAAACACTTACAAATCAAGTGGGTATCTATTGAAGAATTAAAAGAAATAGACCTTAGACCACATACTGTTAAAGATTTAATGATAAACAATAAATTTAATACTTTAACACATATAATTCAGAGGGATTAAGTTTGCTATTAAACAAAATATATTTAAAGGAAGATTAAATGAAAACAGAAGATTATAATTATGAATTACCAGAACATCTAATATCACAAACGCCTTTAAAAAATAGAAGTCAATCAAAATTATTAGTTTTAGATAAAGAAACTGGAGAAATATCTCATCATCATTTTGATCAAATAATAGACTATTTAAATCCAGGAGATGCATTAGTGCTTAATAATACTAAAGTAATACCTGCTAGATTAATTGGTTTAAAAGAAGAGACTGGAGCAGTTATAGAACTTCTTTTATTAAAAAATATAAGAGGCAACGAGTGGGAATGTTTAACTAAACCACAAAAAAGAATAAAAGTCGGAACAATTATTCTTTTTGGAGAAAATAAATTAAAAGCTGAAGTACTAGAAATAAAAGAAGAAGGACTAACTATAGTAAATTTAATTTTTGATGGAATATTAATGGAAGTATTAGAAGAACTGGGATCTATGCCACTACCACCATATATTCATGAAAAATTAGATCATAAAGATCGATATCAAACAGTATATGCTAAAGAATATGGATCAAGCGCAGCACCAACAGCAGGACTTCATCTTACTAAAGAATTAATTAAAAAAATAAAAAATAAAGGAATAAATATAGTAGAAATAACTCTTCATGTCGGACTAGGAACATTTAGACCGGTAAATGTTGAAGATGTAACAAAACATACAATGCATAGTGAACATTATATTTTAACTCAAGAAACAGCAGATATATTAAATCAAACAAAAGAAAACAATAATAAAATAATTGCAGTTGGAACAACAACAGTAAGAACTTTAGAAACTGTTATAAATAAATATAATGAATTCAAAGCTGATTCTGGTGAAACAAATATATTTATTTACCCTGGATATAAATTTAAAGCAATAGACAACTTAATAACTAATTTTCATTTACCAAAAAGTACTTTATTAATGTTAGTAAGTGCTTTATCTAATAAAGAATATATTTTAAATGCTTATAAAGAAGCGATTAAACATGAATATAGATTCTTCTCCTTTGGAGATGCAATGTTAATAAAATAAAGTTGCTAATATTTAAAAGCATGATAAAAAAAATATATTGAACGTTCAATGTATTTAAAATGTTTGGGATATAAACTTCCTATAATATTTAAACTCACTTAATAGGTAGGGAATTTTTTCTTGTTAATTTTTTTCAAACAATAATTTAATATCAATATCTAAAGCATTAGATATATATACGCTAAAGACTCTGTTGAAGGAGTCTTATTTAATTTTAAACTTTTTAAATCTCTAATATAAACATGAGATAAATTAGATTTATCAGCTAATTCTTCTAAAGTCAAATTTCATAGTTTACGATACTTAGAAATATTCTTTCTTATTAATATAGATAACTGTTCCTTAGTATATTTTTCCATAAACATCTCTATTTAATTATTTCAAAAAAGAGACAATTTATATGTCTTATCAAAAGCGACAAAATATTCTAATATATAATTAAGAGGTGTGTTATCTTATGATATTAAAATATTATCCTAAAAAAAGAATTATAATAATAATTAGTTTTGCAGTACTCATTATGTTAACGCTTACTTTAAATTTAACTTTCAGTAGTTTTACAAATAATAATGAAAATAAAGCGGCAAATATTAAAGTAGCCGGAATGAATTATAATATCGCTATTAACGGAATAACTGGAACAAAAATAACTGTGCCTGGAAATAAAACAACCCCAGTTAATGTTAAAGTTACTGGTGAAGGAACTGAAACTAAACCATATAAAGTAATCTAATATATTTATAAAGAGATATGAATTTTATCTCTTTTTCTATGTTTTAATACATTTGTAAACTTGTAATTAAGCCTTAATATTAGTATAATTAAGTGAAGGAAGATATTATGAAAGTTGAATATACATTAATAAAAAAAGAAAAAGATACTGGTGCTAGACTTGGTAAAGTAAAGACTAATTATGGTGAGTATGATACTCCTATGTTTATGCCAGTGGGAACGCAAGCTTCAGTTAAAACTTTATCTCCAGAAGAGATAAAAGAAGTTGGTTCAGGAATTATTTTAGCTAATACTTATCATTTATGGTTAAGACCAGGTGAAGATATTATAGATAAAGCTGGTGGTCTTCATAAGTTTATGAATTTTGATGGCCCTATTTTAACAGACAGTGGGGGATTTCAAGTATTTAGTTTAGCTAATCCTAAAAATATAACTGAAGAGGGAGTAACTTTTAAAAGTCACATTAACGGTGATAAATTATTCTTAACTCCAGAAAAATCTATTGCTATTCAAAATAAACTTGATAGTGATATTGCGATGAGTTTTGAT
>CAYYOP010000039.1:0-7852 GCA_964473435.1 uncultured Muribaculaceae bacterium
CGCCAACTTTTTATTGTTTTAACAAAAAGTTCTAAGTATACTTGTTTACCAAGTAATGTTTCCATATCTCTTCTTGCTAGAGAACCAATATTCTTTAGCATAGAGCCTTGCTTACCAATTATTATCTTTTTTAATGAATCACGGTCTATTATAATATCGACATTAATATCTATTATATTACCTCTATCTTTATAATAAGTTGTTACACAAGTTATTGAATGAGGTACTTCCTCTGTTGTTAAGTTTAGAATTTTTTCTCTAACTAATTCCCCAACCATAAAGTTTATACTTGTATTAGTAATAGTACCGTCATCATAATAAATAACATCATCAGTTAGATAGCCTTTTACTACTCTTATTAATCGTTCGATATTATCATTTTTAATCGCACTTATTGGTATGACTTCAGAAAAGTCATACAGATCTTTTGATTCACCTATTGCTTTTATAATTCTTTCATCATTTAATTTATCAATTTTATTTAATACTAATATAACTGGTATATCTATATTTTTAAAAGTATCAATAATAAACTTATCACCTTTACCAATACCTGTTGAGGCATCTACTACAAAAAGGATTACATCTATATCTTTTGAAGCATTATAACTTTGTCTGTTTAAATATTTTCCTAATTTATCTTTAGGTTTATGAATACCAGGTGTATCTATGAATACAATCTGTGCTTCTTCATCATTATAAACTCCATGAACTGTATTTCTAGTAGTTCCTGCTACATCACTAACTATAGCAATATGGCTATTTAAAATTGTGTTTAATAATGTGCTTTTGCCTGTATTGGGTCTTCCAATAATACTTACAAATCCACTCTTCATAGTTTCACCACTTTCTTTTAGTATATATTAAATAATAAATGTCCGACTTTTAAAATACGCATATTTCTATTTTTATCATATAAGAATACTTCTGAACTAGGTTCAAAGTGCTCAGTTATCATATCTTTATTAATATGGCGCAGATCATTTATATTAGAAGTACTAACCATTATATGGATTGTATCAAAATCTCCATATTTATATCCGGCAGTTATAGCACGTGCTATTGCGGCTTGTTCTGCATATACTGCATCTCTAAATATTTGATTTTTTACTGTGACTCCACTAAAGGTACTTCCATCTTTCATGACAACAACACTACTAAAGCATAGCTTGTCATAGGGAGAATTTGAATTGCTAAGTAATCTTTCTAATTCACTAACCATTTTTTACCTCTTCTAGTTCAAAGGCATGTGGACATAGATCACTAACGACAAATTCTTCGCACTTACCAGTACTATTATAGCAGAAAATCTTAGAATCTGCTTTAAAAAACTCAACTAACAGTTGTCTACACAAAAAACAAGGGTATGTATTTTTTTCTGAAGAACCCATAACGTGCATTTCTTCAAAGTCATAATTACTATATCCTTCAGCTATTGCTGCTGATATAGCAACTTGTTCTGCGCATAATCCATTTTTAAATGAAGCATTCTCAACGTTTACTCCTAAGAACTCTTGTCCATCTTTCATTTTTACTATACACGCTACATTATATTTTGAATATGGCGTATATGCATTATCAATTATTAATTTTAAATTTTCTTTCATAACAAACCTCGTAATATTTCTATAGCTTTTGGCATAAATATTATCATACCTATAATAGCGGCTGTAATACTTAATACCATAACATAAGCAGCGGCTGTGTCTTTTGCAAGCATTGCTTTTCTTTTATATTCTTGTGTTGCTAAATCAACTAAATGTTCTATAGCAGTGTTTAATAGTTCAGCTCCGATTACTAATCCTATTGCAAAAGTAAGGAATATCCATTCTAAAGAAGATAATTTAAAGAGAATTCCTGTTATTAACACTACTACCCCTATACCAATATGAAGTTTCATATTAGGTTCACCTTTATAAGTACTTATAAACCCATTAGTCGCATATTTAAATGATTTATCTAATCTTTTAATACTAAATTTTCTTTTCATTTAATATCTCCTTTTGTAGTTTAAACATTTCTTCTTCATCTTTAGGATTTTCATGATCATAACCTAGTAAATGTAGAAGCCCATGGATAACTAAAAAACCTAATTCTCTTCTTTCTCCAGTTGAATATTCAATTGCTTGTTTTTTCATCTGTGGGATTGAAATATAAATATCTCCTAACATATTTATCGGACTTACTAATATTTTTCCATCATTTAATGCAAAACTAAGTACATCAGTTGTATTATCAATTCCTCGATAATTCTTATTTAATTCTTTAACTTCTTCATCACTTGTTAAAATAACTGTAAAATATGAATTATATATTTCTAATTTATTCAAAGCATACTTTAATAAATCATCTAAATAATTAACATTTTCATACATATATTTATTTTCTATTTCAAAATTATTCATATTACTACTCCATACATACTAAAAAGAATATAAAACAACGCTAGTATTACTACTAATAATATAATATTTAATAAAGTGTTATTTTTTAGTTTTATTGAATGTTTTTTAAATATTTTATTTGATATAAGATATATTACATATCCTAAGTATCCCCCAATAAGATTTAATATTATATCATCTACATCAAAACTTCTACCTATAGTGCTTTGTATTATTTCAATTGTTAAACTAGTTACAAAAACTACTGATAGATTTAAATAAAATTTATTTATTCGACAATAATAAGATACAAAATAACCAAATGGCATAAATAAAATAACATTTCCTATTACATTACGATAAAATAACTTACTAGTAATACTATATCTAAATATCTCTTTAAACGGAATAAAGTTATTACTATATGAATTAAAGTCTGTATTAGTAACTAATTCAAATAATAATATTGCATATATAGCAAAACACAAACTTATTAATTCTTTATAAAGAACAAATGGTTTTTTATTAATCTTTAAATATAAAGTTCGTATCGTAATTAATACAACACTAAATAATGTTATCATTGGCCACAGTTCATATATAGCATCAACTGCAATTTTAGGAATCAATTAAATCACTTCCAATATCATAGTATTCATATCTACTAATTAATTCATTAGTCACGACAAATACTCTTATACTTATTGTACTATTATTTTGTTCTTTTTTCAAAACTTTTTGACTAATTATTCTACCTTTAGTATTTAATTTAACAGAAAACTCTTCTTCTATCTTTTTTAAGGCTAATTTTTCTGCTTCAGCAAGCGTATAATTTATTTTTTTTAATTTATATTCTTCTTCATTATAAAATGAAAAAGTAAATCCTAATATTTTAAACTTCTTTTCTTTAGTTTGTTCAAAGTATTGATATTTATTTTTAAATAAACTTTTATTATTAATATTCATGTTAAATCTTTTCTTACCAGTATATTCTTTTTCTGTTTTATTAAGAGGATAATTAATATCGGTTGTATACCAAACATCTCCGTAGACTTCTCCTTTTGCTAAAACATTTCCTTTAACATTTTCATATAGTTTTATTTCCCCAGAGATTAATATTGTTCCTTTTTTAACATAATCTCCACTTCGAACTAAAACACTCCCTTTTGAACTTGTTACTTTGGTAATTAAAGCTTCTCTATCAGATACTAAGTGCGCAAATCCTTCTTCTTTAATTATTTCAGTAATTATTCTTTCTTCAATTCTAACCACATAGGTCATACCTACTCTTGTAATACTAATCCATTCTAAAGAAGTACGATTATTATCTAAAATCGTCTTTTTTATTTTTTCTAATTCTTTAAAATCTTTTGCTAGAGATTTTGTTTTAACTCCCAAATCTTCTAACTCTGATTTTACTAGTTTTCTTATTTGTGAGTTTTCATGAATTATATCTATTCTAAAAATAAAGTTACTAATCAAATCAATTAGTATAAAAGAAAGCATAACTATTAAGTATATATAAATATTGTTTTTTATATGTTTCTTGGCAGACTCTGCACCTTCATATTTATATATACTTATTTCTGAATAGTAATTTAATCTTTTTATTCTTTTATAGTCATCTATATGAATTCTTACTAACAGATTATCTTCATCTAAATATGTTATATCTATTAAGTTTATTTGATGACTGATACACTTTCTTATAAAACGATTTAAATGGTTAGTTACTCTAATGATTACTAGATTATTCATAGTTGACACTTTCAATAACTCCTTCAATTAAAAGTTCATGAATATGCATCTTTTTTATAAGCATCTTATGACCTTTTATTTTAATTAAGTTGTCTTTTAGCTTTATTTTTATTAAATCATTATTAAAACTAACTATTTCATGATAGTTATAAATGTATACTTTATCACTATATAAGCAGATATAATAATCGGTATTTCTTAAAGCATTATTAATAACATCAAGCATAAGGGTCACCTATAAAATCATATGCAAAAAAAAGTAACCTATTATTATAAGTTACTTAATTTGTTTTTTACAAGTTCACTTGCAGTTTTCATATCTACTCTACTACCATACTTATTTTGGATTATTTTAATAATAATTCCCATTGATTTAATATCTGTAGGCTTCTCTTCAATAATTATTTGATCAATTATGTCAGATAACTCTTCTGTAGTTAATTCTTCAGGCAAATATTTACTTAAAATATTTATTTCTTCACCTAAAGGTTCTGCTAAATCTAAACGATTATAGTTTTCATATTCTAATTTAGAATCTTTTCTTATTTTAACTTGTTTTTTAATTATAGATAATATATCATCATCTGTTAATGTTTCTCTTTTATCAATTTCAACATTTTTAATTTCAGCTTTAAGCATTCTTAATACTGAAAGTTCAAATTTTTGATTTGATTTTAATGCTTTAGTTAAATCATTATTAATTTGTTCTAGCATATTATTCACCTAGTCTCTTCTTTTTCTTTTACGAGAGTTTTTAATCATTTCTTTTTGTTCTTCTCTTTTTTTCACGCCTGGTTTAACGTGAAATTTATGTTTTCTAATTTCAGAAGGGACACCAGATCTAGCTACTCCAACTTTAAATTTTTTAATAGCTACGTCAACATTACCATCTCTAACTACAATTTTAGTCATTTTTTTATTCCCTCCTCTCAAAACTATCCATAGTATAACATTCTTCTAAATGCCGTGCAAGACTTTTTCAAAAAAAAACCTTAAAGGTTTTTAAGAATTTCGGTTATTTCTTCTTTGGTTTTAAAACCTAAAAAGGTAGTTACTAATTTTTTGTTTTTATATATCTCAACAAAAGGTATTGTCATAATTCCTTTTGTAGTTGCTAGTTCATTATGTAAGTCAGTATCAACTTTAATTATTTTTAAATGATCATCTCGTTCAAGCATGTCTTCTAATTCTATCCCAAGCATTTGACATGGACCACACCAATCAGCAAAATAATCTACTATAGTTATATTAGCACCTAGAACTTCTTCTAAATTTTGTCCACTTAAGTATTCCATTTTATTTATCCTCTCTGTACTTATTAACAACATCTAAAGTACCCTTAGTTGTTATTCTTTCTTTTTCAATTAATTTATCTGCTGAATTAACACTTAATATTTCATATTTTAATAATACATCTAAACTTTGTAAATTCGCTTGATCTTTATTTTCACTATCTTTGTATACTGTAGTAATGTCATATACTTCTTTTATTGATTTATAAGTATCGCCAACTACTGAAGATAGTATAGGTGTCTTTTCCATTATAATTCCTGAATATTTACTTTCATTAACCTTAGAAGAAGTAGTAGCTACTAAGCCTAAAATAAACACTATTACAAAACTTATTATATAACCTTGTAATAAACCTACTATAGCTCCTAATATCTTACTAGGTAATCCTAGAACTAAAGTTGCTTTAATTAAACTATTAACCGCACCAGTTACTTTAGATATAACTTTTAAAATAATCGCTAGTAATGATATTGTAATTAAATAACTAATACCTTCATAAATTAAAACGTTAAATACTGTAACACCAGTAAATTTTCCTCCTAATGAAAAAAATGGTAGTCGCTCATAAAGTAAACTAGATATTGGGTTCTTTAAATAAAACGCTAACACCAGCACTAGTAGAGTTCCAATAAAAGATACTACACTATTAATAATTCCTTGTCTAAAGCCATTTACTACTGCAAATAATATTACTACAATAATTAGCCAATCTATTATATTCATAATTCACATCCTATTGTTAATTATATATTATTTTAGTAAAAAAAGAAAGAATAATTGAATAAATTGTGTTATGATGTTTACGGTGATATAAATGACTATTGTGTTTAAAGTTAGTGATAACGTTAAAGATAAAATGATTGAATACTATGAAAACAATAAGAGAGATAAAACTCCTCCATATGCTGTTTTCCAAGCAGATGAAGCTGATACTATCATAACATTATATGAATCAGGTAAAGTTGTGTTTCAAGGTATGAGCGCTGATGTAGACGCTAATATGTGGAAAGACTTAGAACTATCTCTTAATAAAAGAGATGTAGAAGCAGAAATTACAGAAAAAGAAACTAAAAAAGAAGAAGAAAAAGATCTAAGATTCATTAATAAACCTACTATAGGCTCAGATGAAGTTGGAACAGGCGATTATTTCGGACCAATTTTAGTTACTGCAGCATATGTAGGTAAAGAACATTTTAACTTATTATATGACTTAGGAGTTAGAGATTCAAAAAAAATAACAGATGATAAAATCATAAAGATTGCCCCTACTCTAATAAAGAATATTCCTCATGTTACACATATATTAAATAATAAAGATTATAATACAACTCCAACTAACATGAATAAAATAAAAGCAATCTTACATAACAAAGCATTATGTTCATTATTAAAAAAAGATAAATATGTTTATGATTATATAGTAGTAGATCAATTCTGTTATCCAAGAAACTATTTTGCATACTTAAAAGAAGTACCAGAAAAATGCACTAAAATAACTTTTGTTACTAAAGCAGAAGATAAATGTTTAAGTGTTGCTGCTGCATCTATTATATGTAGATACTTGTTCTTACAAGAATTTAAAAAATTAGGAAACAGCATGAACATGACATTAAAAAAAGGTGCTGGCTTAGAAGTTGATAAGCAAGGCGCTGAAATAGTAAAAAAATATGGCGAACAAAAACTATTTGAAATAGCGAAGTTAAATTTTAAAAATACAGAAAAAATAAAAGATATATTAAAAACACAAAATTAATTTGTGTTTTTTGTTTGTTAAAATTATGATTATTTAGCCACGACCGAAACCCGCCACGAATGGGCGTTGTTGCTAACACCATTATTGCTGTGGAAGCCGAACACGCATACCACGAGGTTGAATTTTCTCCAGTACTACTAGTTTCGTAAACACCATCATCATAAATATTTTTATTAGCTTCATAATTATTGGGCTTAGTGTCTGTCTCCCATAGAATATATGGTTTTATACTTGGAACCAGAATTGATAACATTAATTCCATTATCAGTTAAATGAGTATGACCATTGTCTACATATGCAGATGTACGTTCCCAAGTACCACCAGACATATCATATACACCATATATATTGCGAGTAGTACTTGCTTTTACACCATTTTCAGTATTATATTCTATGCACGTCGAAATGGAACCTGCACTTGCACTAGTAGCAGAACAACCAGTAACGTATTGATTATATGAGTTATTCCATACTTCCTCATTGTTTGCACCATATTTTGACTTAGACAAATACGCCACGGCTCCCCACTCTGTATTTTTCATCATATGAGTATCAACAACATCAGCATCCCAACCATATATATCTGTTTGGTTTTTCATATTCTCTGAAATTGCAAACATATTAGATATGTTTATATATCTGAAACTTGTTGCATTTGGTATAT
>CAYYOP010000040.1:0-2984 GCA_964473435.1 uncultured Muribaculaceae bacterium
GTCATACCAGATAATTTATTATACATTCTAAATAAATTTTGGAATGTAATAGTTGCCATGGTTCTAGTTTCTTCATTAATTTTAACATTTTCTTTTGCTTCAATTGCTTGATGAAGTCCTTCACTAAATTGACGACCTTGCATTAAACGACCAGTAAATTGATCAACTATAATTATTGCGCCTTCTTCATCAACAACATAATCGACATCGATTTTCATACCATAATTTGCTTTTAATGCTTGATTAATATGATGAACTAAAGCTGTGTTATCAGCATCATATAAATTATTTATTTTAAAATGAGTTTGTAAACTCTTACTTCCCTCTTCAGTAAGCATAACAGTTTTAATCTTTTCATCTATTATATAGTCTTTATCTTCTTTTAGTTTTTTAACTGCTTTATCTGCATCAATATATAAATTAGCAGCATCCATTTTACCACCAGATATAATTAATGGAGTTCTCGCTTCATCTATTAAAATTGAATCTACTTCGTCTATAATTACATAGTTAAGCGGTCTTTGAACACGATCTTCTTTTTTTGTGACCATATTATCTCTCAAATAATCAAAACCAATTTCATTATTTGTAGAATAAGTTATATCACAGTTATATACTGCTTGTTTTTCTTCAGGAGATAACTCTCTTAGATTTACTCCAACTGTAAGACCTAAAAAATTATAGATAGGTCCCATCCATTCTGCGTTACGTGCAGTAAGATATTCGTTTACTGTAACAACATGAACTCCTTTACCGGTTAATGCATTTAAATACGCTGGTAAAACAGTAGTAATTGTTTTACCTTCTCCGGTTTTCATTTCGGCAATATTACCATAATGAATAGCCATACCACCAATTAATTGAACACGATATGGTGTCTGTCCTATTTGGCGATAACATACTTCTCTTGCTGTTGCAAAAGCCTCTACTAGTATGTCCTCTAATGTTTCACCATTTAATAATCTTTCTTTAAAGATTGCTGTTTTTCCAGCCAATTCTTCTTCACTTAATTTAGCATATTCATCTTGTAATTCTTCTATTTGATCTGCTAGTTTTCCAAATCTTTTTAATTCTTTATATTCTGTATCAACAAGTTTCTTAAAAAAACTCATGATGCTTCACCTCGCTATAGTTTATTATAACAAAAAAAAAAGACTTTTACATCTTTTTATTTCGTATTTATTATACCGTATTGCCCGTCTTTTCTTTTATATACAACTGAATAACATTCTTCGTCTATATTTTCAAATATAAAGAAGTCATGATTTAATAATTCCATTTGTAATATTGCTTCTTCTTCATCCATTGGTTTTGATTCAATTGTTTTTCTTCTAATTATTTTATTTTTATTTTGTTCTGTAGAACCTTCGAAATCAAAAATGAAATCAATTACTTTAGGTTCTTTTTTATATCTATCGTTTAATCTTGTTTTATGTTTTCTAAATTGATTTTCTAATTTATCTACTACTAAATCTATAGCAGCATATAAATCTGAATGACTTTCTTCTGCTCTTAAAGTGAATTTTTGTAATGGTACTGTTACTTCAATAATTTGGTTATTATTTTTGATTTTAATTATAACTGTAGCTTCTACTTCTTCTGGTGTGTCAAAATATTTATCCAATTTACTTATCTTTTTTTCAACGTAAGTTTTAATTGTTGGAGTTACTTTTATTTTATCTCCATGAATTTTAATTTGCATTTATATCACTCTCTCTATATATATATTATATCATATGAGAAACTTTTTCTGCAATATAAAAGACATTAGTTTACTTAAAGTTTTCAAGAAAAAAACTACAATATTGTAGTCATTTGTACAGCAGATACATCAATAGCTTGCAAACCTTTTACTGTTTCGATTAAATTAAAGTCTACAAGTTCACCTTCTTTAAGAGTCTTATACCCTTCTTTTACAATTGCCGAGTAGTGAACAAAAATGTCCTCTAAATCTTCGTATTCAATAAAGCCGTAACCTTTTTCATTATTAAACCACTTAACTTTACCTCTCATGCGAAACACCTTCCCTTCTAACAAATTTTGTACCGCTAATGACATCACAAAATATTAGTTTTTTTTGGATAAGAGTATTATTGTTTATATTTTAGTGACGAAAAAAGTATAACAACAAATTTTCAAAAATTGTGTCAGAAAAGGTCTAAAGGTTTAACTTTGTGTCTAAAAACTTTGAGTTGTAAATGCATAGTGAGAACCCTTTGTTTTCAGATACAAAAAACAACATTTTAAACACAAAACAATTTAAAAAAAAATTTTATGATATTCTAATATCATAAAGGTGATATTAGTGAAAGATTTAGTAGTAAATTCATGTATGAACGTTATCAAAAAAGATAATTTATACGATGATATAAAATTAGAGGAAATTAAATATGGTTTAACAGCAGTATATTTAAATCTCAGTAAATTTATTGTCTTTTTTACTATTAACGCACTATTTGGAATCTTTAAAGAGGGATTATTATTTCTAGTATTCTATATCCCCCTAAGAAGTTTTAGTTATGGTTTTCACGCTAAAAGTAGTTTAACTTGCTGGGTTTTATCCGCTATAACTTTTATTATTCTTCCTTTATTATCAACTTTATTAACTTTAAATTTATATATAAAAATTATTTTTATTATTTATTGTTTAGTTATTTACTACTTGTATAGTCCGGCAGATACACCTTCCAGACCTATAATAAATAAAAAATTAAGATTAAAATTAAAGTTGTCTTCAATTATAATTGTAATTATATATTCTATTATAATTATCTCATTTAATAATACGTATACTAATTTAATGATAATTGCGATGATATATCAGAGTATAATGATTACACCTGTTTTTTATAAAATATTTGGTGTGAAATATAATAATTATTTATATTATGGTTTAAATTAAATATATATATTTAAACACTATGTGAAAGGAGTTGGATTAGCATGGTAGAAATTCTAGCTATTATTGGCCAGTCAGTAGGTGC
>CAYYOP010000040.1:3084-7535 GCA_964473435.1 uncultured Muribaculaceae bacterium
ATTGCATTATCTATTATAATCCCTATTGCTTCGCATAAGTCAATATATAATTTTATATTTAATTCATCTGTTTTTATATTAGAGTTTCCATCTATATAGAATTCAATATTTTGCTTTCGAGCAACACTTGATTTAAAATACAATATTCCTTGTAAACCTTCAGGAATATTGTTAATATCATTAAAGTTATCGACATCTATATTATATTTTGATATTTTTTTAGTTATTATTTTTTGAACTTCTTTATTACACAAGCTATTAATAAATAAGAAGTCATTTAATAAATTGTGCTTTAAAACTCTATAATCATCCAGAGTATTTTTAAATAATTGTTGATTCTGAATTAAATATTTGTTTTTTATATTTAAAATTTGATTATTATGTAGTTCTTTAAAATATAAATAGATTATAATTCCAAATATAAATATAGTTAATATTGATAATAGATACATTTTTATATTATTAAAGTCTAGTGCAAATATTCCGTACATATTACCAATCATAAACAAAAAGAAAAAAACATATAAAGTAATTTCTTTTTTGCTTTCTAAAAGATTATAAAATTTAATATATTGTGTTCTTATAAAAGGTATTCGATATATATAATAAAAACTCCAAAAAGTTAATAAAGAGAAAAAAACTTTTATAAATATAGAAGCGTTTACAGTGGTAAGATTAATCGATATGATACTAGCGATTATTGATAAAATAAATTCTGTTAATAAGGAGATTAACAAGATAAAACTACTTAAGAAAAGACACTTATAAAATTTTTCTTTATAAATTATAAAGAAAAATATAGTTATAATAAAAATAGTTACTGGAATTTTCATATGAGGGATATTGTATAGATTATTGTTTGCTGTAATAAATGCAAAAATATATATCATTGTTTTTTCTCTTGTTTTTATTTTCAAATTTATATCAAGAAAATAATTATATGAAAATACAAATATATAAAATCCAAAAATCGCCAATAAATAAGTCACTATGAAGTTACTATCTATCATCATTTGTCTCCCTAAAGCCTTTAGAACATAAATCTATTTGATCTCCATTATCTAAAATAAAATAACCTTTTGTCCAATTATATAAATTTACTCTTTGATCATTTACGATACACGCTCTATGAACTTGTTTGAAACGATTATCCAATTCTGACAATATCTCAGAAATTGATTTACTTAAAATAAAACTATTATTTGTCGTTTTGATTACGATTTTCCTTTCAGAAGTATCTCTGTATATATGAGTAATATCTTTATAATATATTTGAACTTCTATTTTATTTGTTATGTAAGTAAATTTTCCATAGTCTGCTTTTTTATTAATAATAGTTAGTAAATCTTTTTCTAATCTAGACTCTAAAGATATAAATTTCTCAATAAAATCAAACACTTTAAAAATATTTCTATATACTGTTTCAAACATTTTATCATGACTCGTTATGAAAATAATTTCACTATCCCAGTCATTTTTTCTTATTTCTTTAGCAATATCTAGTCCTGAAATTGACGGACCTAAATCTATATCTAATATATATATTTTCTGAATTGAACAATCTTTTATTGTTTTACAAAGTTCCGAAGAACACTTGTTATATTTTTCAATAAAATATTCAGCATTTGTTTTAAACATTGTTTTATCAATAACTTTTATGATTAAGTTTTGAAATTCTGGATTATCGTCTACAACTATAAACTTCAACATTTGTTTTTTCACCCGTGTTCTCACATAATTTTCACCTTGAATTATACATCAAAAAGAAAAAACATAAATGCTATTTTATGTTTTTCTTTCTTTTTTTGCGAAGTTTCGTATTTTTTATTATTTTTTTTCTAATAAATAATATAGTAATTAGAATAAAAAATGCTATTACTATAATTTTAATTATAGATATTCCTTTATCTACTGAAATACTAATTATATTATTTGAAATATATTTATCATTTAAGTTTTTTAATGTTTCTAGATCTTCATTAGATGAATAATTTCTAAAATACTGCTCTACTTCTTCAAGCCATTCTTTTTCTAGTTTTATTTTATTATCTTTTTTATAAACTTTTGTATAATTAGTAACTAAAGTTTCTACATCATTAGGTATTTCATATAACGATGGTGCGATGGCTGGTGTTGTCTTATTACCATTTATTTTTTCATAAATTGCAGAAACTTCAAATAATGATTGCTCTTCTTTAAAACCAGCCATAAATTCTATCCCATATGGTAAACCTTCAGAATCAAATCCTAGAGGCAGACTTATAGAAGGATATCCTATGGTTGATGAAGCATGAGCTGATAAGTTTTGTGGTCGATCTCCACTATTTATTTTTATTAATTTATTTTTACTTGTTGGATATGCAATGAAATCTAAATTGTTTTCTATCATTATTTCTTCTATATAATTAGTATACTCTTTTTTTATTTCATTTTTTCGAGTTATAGTGGATTTTGAACTATTACAAGAACTTAAATATCCATCAAGTGGCATTACTCTTCCACTTGATTCTGCTAAATCTTTAAAACTTCTTACTTTTCCAGTTGTGTTTTTTATATACTCGTTAAAACTATCGCAGAATAAATATCCGCTTAACGAAGTTGAGAACCAACTATCAGTTTGATAATTATAATATTTATCTAAATATACAATTTTTGCTTTTTGTTTTTCTAACTTATTTATAGCAACTTCCATTAATTTTATTATTTCTGAATATGTTTCTCTGTTTTCTGGAAGTGAATTATCATTACTTCCTTTTAAGAAATCAGTTGGTATCCCTATTGTTACACCTTCCAAATTAGTTAATTTATTCTCATAAAGTTTTCTATCGTTTTTATATGATTTTGAATCAGAACTATCATAACTATTAATGATGTTCATTATAATCATTGAGTCACTTACAGTTTTTGTTATTGGTCCAATAGTATCTCTTTCTGAATCATATGGTAAAGCACCAGTTCTACTAAGTAACCCAGTTGAAGGTCTTAACCCAACTAAGTTTGCTGCCGCTGCTGGTAATCTAATAGATGAGTTTGTATCCGTACCAAGTGCTGCTGCTGCAAAACTAGCAGCTATGCTTGTTGCTGAACCACCACTTGATCCATATGAGGAATATTCCACGTTATAAGCATTTTTAACTGTGCCATAACTACTACTTGAAATATTTGCTTGAAATGCAAATTCACTCATATTAGATTTTGCCAATATAATTGCTCCTGCATCAATTAATTTTTGTATTACATAAGAATTTGTTTTAGGATAATTATCTTTTAATGCTTTTGCACCTGCTGTTGTTGGCATTCCTAAAACGTCTATATTATCTTTAACAATAATTGGGATTCCGTGTAATATTGATTTTATTTTACCCTCACTGCGAAGTTTATCTGCAAGTTTTGCTTCCTCTATAGCATTCTCATTTATAGATATTATAGATTTATATTGTTGATCGTATGCTTCTATTCTATCTAAATATAAATTTATTAATTCTTCACTAGTTATTAACTTTAAATCTAACGCTTCACTTATTTCTTTAATATCTTGTTTGGTTATATCTATGACAGATTTATTTAAAGCGTTAACGTTCTTTATAAATAAAGATAAACTTAAAAAAAAGAATAATAACATATATAGCACATTCTTGTAATTCATTTCTTTTTTTATTTCTTTTTCTTTTAATGAGGCTCTTTTATCATGTAGTTGTTTTCCTTTGCAAATTCCAATTAATAATTTTGCTTTTCCTTTTTTTATATATAACTTTAATGGAATTATTGTATAACCATCTTTTTCAATATCACTAGATATTCGAATAATTTCTTTTTTATGTAAAAGAAGTTTTCTAGTTCTTCGTTCTTCGTGGTTAAACCTGTTTCCTTCATCATATTTTGCAATGTACATATTTATAACATAGGCTTCATTGTTTTTTATTCTGACATAGGAATCTTTTAGGTCTACACTTCCTTTTCGAATTGATTTGATTTCTGTTCCTGTTAAAACAAGACCGGCTTCAATTTCTTTTTCTACATAGTAATCAAAATAAGCTCTTTTATTTCTTATTTCCATTTTCTTCTCCAATAAATACTTCAAAATCAATAGTTCTTGCTTCTTTACTAGCGCCTACTACTTTTATAGTAATCTTTTCACCTAATCTATATATTTTTTTGCTTTTTTGACCAATTAATCCCATTAATTCCGGAACATAATTATAATAGTCTTCTTTTAATGAATTTACATGAACTAGTCCTTCAATTAAATTTTCTAATTCTACAAAGAAACCAAATGATGTAACACCAGAGATAATTCCTTTATGTATTTCTCCAATATGCTCTTCCATATATTCAGCCATTTTCATGTCGTCTACTTCGCGTTCTGCTTCAACTGCTTCTTGTTCTTTTTCTGAAGTATGATTTCCTATTTCTGGTAAGACGTTATTCCATTTGTTTATTGTTTCTTCATT
>CAYYOP010000041.1:0-7466 GCA_964473435.1 uncultured Muribaculaceae bacterium
TTAACAAAAGCAAGAATGGGAGACAAACCACTTGATTTCAGATATGAATTTGATTCGGCACTACCAGAATACCTATATGGTGATTCTCCACGAATTAAACAAATAATATTAAATTTATTAACTAATTCAGTTAAATACACAAAAGAAGGATATCTTGAATTTAAAATAAATACTATAATAAAAGGAAATATTTGCCGTTTAATAATATCGGTTGAAGATTCTGGAGTAGGAATCAAACCAGAAGATGTTAATAAACTATTTAAAAAATTTGAAAGACTTACTGAAGGAGGCACAACATCAATTGAAGGTACTGGCTTAGGACTTGCCATTACTAAAAAACTAGTAGAGTTAATGGGTGGAAAAATATTTGTTCAAAGTATATATGGTAAAGGATCAAAATTTACTGTAGTAATTGATCAAAGTATCGTATATAAAGAACCTACTATTCAAACAGAAAGTAACATTCCTAAAGAAGTAGATGGAATAAAATTTACTGATAAAAAAATATTGGTTGTTGATGACAACAACTTAAACTTAAAAGTAGCTCAAAGGTTATTAGCGACATATGGATTAGAAACAGAAACTATTGATAATGGGTTTGATCTAATAGAAAAGATGAAAGCTAATGAATTCTATGATCTAATCTTATTAGATGATATGATGCCTAAAATGACTGGGGTAGAAACATTAAAGATATTACGACAGTTACCTGATTTTAATATCCCAACAATCGCACTTACAGCAAATGCGATTGAGGGTATGAGGGAAAAATATTTGTCAGAAGGATTTGATGACTATTTAGCAAAACCGATAGATAAAAAAGAGTTGACTAGAGTTTTAGTAAAATATTTATATAAGGAGTAATTATTTATGAGAGATAAAAATGTATTAATTAAAAATGGAGTAGATGTTCACAAAAGTTTAGAACTATTTGGTGATATGGAAATGTATGATGAGTCATTAGGAGACTTCTTGGCTGAAATAGGTAATAAACTATATAAAATAGGACATTTCAAAGAAATGAGAGATATGCCAAATTATGCTATCTTAGCACATTCTTTAAAAAGTGATGCCAGATATTTTGGATTTACGAAATTGGCTGATCTTTCATATGAGCATGAATTGAAAAGTAAAGAAAAAAATGTTGTTTTTGTAAATGATAATTATGATTGTCTAATAACTGAAGCAAATAGAATAGTTGAACTAGTAAAACAATATCTAACTTCTACCGTTAATACAAGTTCTCCAGTAAATGTTAACCCAGTTCAAAGTGTACAAAACAATACTGTAGAAATCTGTCAAACAGAATCAACTAATTTAAAATCAATATTAGTAGTAGATGATTCTGACATTATTAAAAATTTTGTTAAAAAAATATTTATAAGTAAATATCATGTATTAACAGCAAGTGATGGTGCTGAAGCAATTAAAATGATTGAACAAAACCAAACATATAATATAAAGGCAATATTACTAGATTTAAATATGCCTAACGTAGATGGCTTTAAAGTTTTAGAATACATGAAAGAAAGAAACTTATTCAGTATAACCCCAGTATCTATTATCACTGGTAATGATAATCGTGAGATAGATTTAAATGCGTTTCAATATCCAATAGTCGATATTATTAAGAAACCATTTAGTGAACAAGCGATAAAACATATAGTAGAAAAAACTATTGAATCTAAAAAAAGTTTTTAAATGACAGTTGTCATTTTTTTTTAAACAGCCATAGTTCGACAACACTTGACAAAGTTCGGTGTAAATTGACAATTTATTTTCTGGTAAATTGACGCTTTTTATAATATAATGAATTTAACGTGCAGTTGAGAAAGGAAATAAAATGAAAAAAGAAATACGCGTTTTTATGGTTGATGACAACCAAGAAGTTGTTCAAGCAGTAGAAGAGTATTTTAGTAGTCACGTTAGTATCAATATTATCGGAAAGGCATCAGATGGTGAGGAAGCTTTAAATAAATTAGTTTCTCAAAAAGATGAATATGATTTAATTATTATGGATCTTATAATTCCTAAAATGGATGGTTTAAGTGTCTTAGAAGAATTAAAAAAAAGAAATATTCATAAAAAAAGTATTATCATCACTGGGATAAACTCTCTAGATATTATTAAAAAATGTACCGAAGTTGGAGTAAGTTACTATATGTTAAAACCTTTTAGGTTTGAAGCATTAGAAAATCACATTACTACAACAATGAGTAAAACAGATGGAGAACTAATAATAAGTGATAAAAACTTAAAACAAGCAATCACAACATTACTACATTCTCTAGGTATACCATCACACATAAAAGGATATATATATATTCGAGATGGTATAGATTTAATGTATAATAAACCATCTATGATTGGAGCTATCACAAAAGAGTTATATCCTGAAATAGCAGAAAAATATGACACTACAACAAGTAGGGTAGAAAGAGCTATTAGACATGCTATAGAAGTTAGTTGGTCAAGGGGAGATTACGACCTTATGGAAGAAATATTTGGACATTCAGTTGATTATGATAGAGCAAAACCTACTAATTCTGAATTCATTGCTACATTAGCAGATAAATTAAGATTAGAGAGATAAACAATGTATAGATTTTAAATATAATCCTCATTATAAACATATAGTTTGTAAGGAGGATTTTTTATGGATAAATGTTATAACAAAGTAGTTAGTAAAATATTAAAAGATGCAGAAAATGAAATGTTAGGTTTACACCATCCCTATGTAGGAACTGAACATTTATTATTATCACTTCTAAAAAAAGAAAAAATAAAACAAGTTTGTTATAAATTTAATTTAACATATACTAATTTTAGAACTAGTTTAATTAATGTTGTTGGACAAGCAGATAAATCAAGTGAATTTATTTTATATACTCCTTTATTAAAAGCAGTTATTGATAAAGCATATAATAAATCCTATGAAGAGAATAAAGATATGGATGAGTTATATTTATTAACTGCGCTTTTTGATGAAACTGATGGTATTGCCTTAAGAATAGTAGATACTATGGGTATTCCAACTAAACAAATAACAAAAGAATTAAAAAAACCGGTTTTCGCAACAGAATTAGGAATAAATTTAAATGAAAAACAAAGTGATGATAAAATACTACTAAGAGAAAAAGAACTAGAAGAGATTATGCAAATACTACTTAGAAGAAATAAAAATAATCCATTACTAATTGGTAAAGCAGGTGTAGGTAAAACTGCAGTTGTAGAAGAATTAGCAAGAATGATAAAAAATGGAAATGTACCTACTAATTTGAAAGATAAACAAATTATACTAATAAACACTGCTTCGTTAATCGCGGGAACTAAATACCGTGGGGAATTTGAAGAAAGAGTAAACAACTTAATAAAAGAAGTAATCGCTCATAAGAATATTATTTTATTTATAGATGAAATTCATAACATAGTAAAAACAGGTGCTTCTGATGGTTCAATAGACGCTGCTAATATATTAAAACCTTACTTAGCAAGAGGTGATGTTTCTATTATAGGCGCTACTACTACTGAAGAATATAATGAATATATAAAAAGAGATGCTGCTCTTACTAGAAGGTTCGCCCCTATTATAATTAATGAACCTAATTTAGAAGCAATGAAAGAAATATTATACAAAGTAAAAATAAATTTTGAAAAACATTATAATTTACAAATTCCTAAAAAAACTATTAATTATTTAATAAAAGAATGTGACACTTATTTACCTAATTTATATAATCCAGATAAATCAATTGATATACTAGATACTGTATGCTCTAAAAAAATGTTGGATAATTATAGTGAAAAAAATAAAAACATTGTTGTTAAAGAAGAGGATATCCACAATATAATTGCAACAAGGACTAATTTAAAATGTTTTGATCCTGATAAATTAGAAGTAATAAAAAATCAATTGGTAACAAAATATAATGAACAAATAGTTAAAAACATAATTAATCTTATTAAAGATCAAAAGTTAAATAAACATATAATATTAAATGGATATGAAAAAAATAAAAAAGAAGAAATAATTAAAACTATAGCAACTAACTTAAATATTCATCTTATTAATATAGATTGTGAAGATTATAATGACGAGTATAGCTTAAATAAATTACTAGGCAACAATCATCTTTATGAAGAATTTAATGAACATCCATTTTCACTTATAATATTTAATAACTATAATTTAGCAGGAAAAACATTACATAATTTAATAAATACTATGATCACTAATGGATATATTTTAAATAATAAAAACGAAAAAATATTATTAAATAATTCTGTAATATTTCTTTTAGATAATGAACAAAAAAATAAAATAGGTTTTAATCATGATAATAATCTTTTATTTATAAGTTAAAAATGTTAATATATTAGTATGGATGGAGGTATTTCATGAAAATATATAACACTTTAACTAGAACAATAGAAGAATTTATACCAAATGAAGAAGGAAAAGTAAAATTTTATACTTGTGGACCTACCGTTTACAGTGATGCTCATATAGGAAATATGAGAAATTATATAGGACATGACATTTTAGATAAAACATTAAGATACTTAGGTTATGATGTAACTAGAATCATGAATATTACCGATGTTGGACATTTAACAAATGATTCAGATTATGGTGATGATAAAATGGTTGAAAGCGCTAAAAAAGAAAATAAAAGCGTTATGGATATTGCAGGTTATTATACTGATAGATTTTTTGTTGACTTTAATTTAGTTAATAATAAAGTGCCAGAAATTGTATCCCCAGCTACTAATCATATAGATTACTATATTGATATGATAACTAATTTAATAGAAAAAGAATATGCTTATGAAGCAGGAGGCAACATTTATTTTGATACATCAAAATTACATGATTATTATCAATTAACAAATCATAGAGAAGAAGATATGTTGATAGGTGCTAGAGAAGGAGTCGAAGAGGACTCTAATAAAAGAAATAAAACAGACTTTGTACTTTGGTTTACAAAATCAAAATTTGATACTCAAGAATTAAAATGGGATTCACCTTGGGGAACAGGTTATCCTGGATGGCATATAGAATGTAGTGGAATATGTATTCAACATGGTGGAGAATATATAGATATTCATGGTGGAGGAGTAGATAATATTTTTCCACATCATACAAATGAAATTGCCCAAAGTGAAGCTTTTCTAGGACACAAATGGTGTAACTATTGGTTTCATAATGAACATTTACTGGATGAATCAGGAAAAATGAGCAAAAGTGATGGAGCAATATTAACAGTTTCACTATTAAAAGAAAAAGGATATGACCCCCTTAGTTATAGATATATGTGCTTAAATAGTCATTATCGAAAACAACTAGTATTTAGTTATGCTTCATTAAATAGTGCTGAACAAGCATATAAGAAAATGTTAAATAGAATATCTTTAATTAAAGATGAAGGATCTTTAGATGAAGACGCCTTTGCATATCACAATCAAAAGTTTATAGATCATCTATCAGATGATTTAAACACTGCTAATGCTATAACGCTTATTTATGATGTATTAAAGAATGAATTAATTAATGGTCATACAAAATTAGAATTATTTAAAAACTTTGATAAAGTATTAAGTTTAAACTTAATAACAAAAGAAGAATTAAGTGAAGATCATGAAAAAATAATGTCATTAATTAAATCAAGAGATAATGCTAAAAAAAGAAAAGACTTTGATTATGCTGACTTAATAAGAAATGATTTATTAGAAAAAGGAATTTTATTAGTTGATACCAGAGAAGGAACAACTTACAAAGTAGTAGGAGAATAATATGGACAATTTAGGATTATATCTTTTAATTTTAGTTATACCGCTAATCGCACAAATATATGTAAGTCTTACATATAAAAAATATCTAAATAAAGAAAGCAATGGAAAAAACACTGGTTATGACATTGCTAGAAAAATATTAGACAACAATGGATTAAAAGATATGTATATAGTAGAAACAAAAGGAACAATGAGTGATCATTATGATTCATCAAGAAAAATAATAAGATTATCAACAGATGTTTATAAAGGAAAGAGTATTGCCTCGCTTGCTATAGCAGCTCATGAATGTAGTCACGCTATTCAAGATAAAGAAGGATATTCATTTATGAAAATAAGAAGTTTTATTTTTCCAATAGTAAATTTAGGAACAAAAACAGCTTATATAATATTGTTTTTAGGATTTATTTTTTCTTCACTAAATTTGATATGGATAGCAATAGGTTTAGTCTCGTTAGGACTTTTATTTCAACTTGTAACATTACCAGTAGAATTTAATGCTAGTTCAAAAGCTAAAGAAGAATTAAAAAAATATAATTTAGTAAACGACGAAGAATATGAAGGTGTTACTAAAATGTTGAAAGCAGCAGCATATACATATGTCGCTGGAGTATTAGCAAGTGCGTTAGAAATATTACGTTTAATATTAATGTTTACAAACAGACGTGATTAATAAAAAAATTATATGTTTATACGAGTTAGGTTGACTATAAAAACCTAACTCTTTTTAATTATTTGAAAAATATGTAGATGTCTTCAACCTTGAATTTTACTTAAAAAATTGTTATAATTTATTAAGAATAGTGAGGCATCTTATATGAAAAATAAAAAAGAACTAACATTAATTGTTGGAGTGGTATTAGTAGTACTATTAATAACAATCGGACTTTCTTTTGCATACTTCACTGCCAATATAACTGGCGGAGAAGACGAAACAACTATAACAGTAACTGGTGGCTCAATGAAGATTCACTATAATGGTGGAGCAAATATAACTGCAAATAATATATTTCCAAATAATGAACCATTTGCTACGAAAGTATTTACGGTAACAGGTAATAATACTACTGATCTTGATATGGAATATAATTTATCTTTAGTAGTAACAGATAATACTTTTACGAGTGGTGCAATTCATTATAAACTAACAGGAACAAATACAAACTCAAACGGAGAAACAGTTCCAGATGTGAAAAAAACATCCTTAAAAACAGGATCACTTGAAATATTACTAGGGTCTGGCAGATTTATCGGAAATACAAATGGAAATAAGGTACATACATATAATTTAGAATTATACTTTCCAAATACAGATATTGATCAAAATATAGATCAAAATAAAACTTTTAAAGCTTATATTGAAACAAAAGAAGGATACATACCACTTAACCCAGACTATGATTATGACAAAGAAGTAAATAAACCAGCTCTTGTCGCTGGAATGACTCCAGTAATATGGGATGGAAATGAATTTATAGAAACTACAGCAGACGATTCGTCTTGGTATGACTATGATACAAAACAGTGGGCTAATGCTAGAACTAATGATGGTTCATACTGGGTGTGGATACCGAGATATGCTTATAAGATAACAAGCGGATATCATTCAAATGTTACAGGCACAATAGATGTTAAGTTCTTAAAAGGAAGAACAAATGAAACAGTAGATAATA
>CAYYOP010000042.1:0-7363 GCA_964473435.1 uncultured Muribaculaceae bacterium
AACCTTCGTTGAGAAATTATTTTATTGATATTGGAAAATCATATACAAGTGATGCCATCTCGGAAAAAAATACATCTAGACAAATATTGATTTTTGAATTAGATAATTCAGTAAAATATAATAAATACTTTTTAAATATTTTGAAAAGTATTGATATTAAAAAAGGGGAAACCGTATACGATTATTCACAATTTAAAATTAATCCTGAAAGATTAAATACACCTTCTAGTGTTGTTGATAGAAAAATAAATGAAGTAATGTATTTAGGCAATAATATTTTTGATGATTCAAATATAACTATAAAAAGCGCTGAAATAAGAAATAGTTATGAATATAAATACGAGTCATGTGAAGAAAGTGTATGTAATGAATATTACGACATAGTTACACCTAATAATCCAGCAACAGAATCATTATTAATTTTAAATTATAAACTTATAATAAAAGAAGATATTGGATTAAACGAGAATATGAGTAATAGTACAAAATATTTTTTTGATAAATTTCTTAAAATAGAATATAACTATAATGGTAAAAGACTAATAAGAGACATAAATACAAAATCAATCAATAAATTAAATGACTGGGTGTTTATTGCAATACCAAAAACTGCAGTAAGATCCGATGTATTGAATTTAGTTGTTAGTACCAGAAATAATGAGTATTCTATTAATTTAAAAAATATATAATTAAAAAATGTACCTAACTAAGTACATTTTTTTTGTTATTTGGAGGAGCCGACCAGATTTGAACTGGTGATAAGGGAGTTGCAGTCCCTTGCCTTACCACTTGGCTACGGCTCCATTAATAAATTATATATAAACAATTTGTTTATATGAATTATTTTATATTAAAAAAACACTTCTGTCAACTCCTGCATAATATAGATTGTTTTATACATATAAGAAGAGGTACAAAATGAACCAAAAAAAGAAGTAGTAATGATGTTAGAAAATATAAAAAAAATTATCAATTAAAAGATAAAAGAATTGATGTTTTATCTTGTGTAAATATTAAATTTTACAACTCAAATTTTTATGCAATAAAAGGTGAAAGTGGTAGCAGAAAATCTACTTTGGTAAATACATTAGGATGATAGATAAATTTGATAGTGAAAAATATGAACTTTACGGCGAATTCCCATCAAAATTCACAGATAAAGAATTAGCATTTTTAAGAATGAAAAACATAGGATTTGTTTTTCAAAGTTTTCATCTAAATCAGACTTTAAAAGCTTATGAAAATGTTATAATACCAATGTTAATTAATAAAGATATCAAACCTAATGAAAGAAAATTAAGAGCAATAGAACTACTTAAAAGCGTTGGTTTAGAAGAAAGAATAGAACATTATCCAAGATAATTATCTGGTGGAAAACAGCAAAAAGTTGCTATCGCTAGAGTTCACTACATTGTTTATATTTTGTAATAAATTTTATAAAAAAATAATTAATATTAAGAAACTTTATGAAATACTCATCTAGTCAAAATGAGTGTTTCTTTCTTTTTGAAAAAGAATAGAATATTTATGTAGCACTAATTGTTATATAAAGTGCCAAAATATTAATGTAAGGAGGAAAGAAATGTGAGAAAAAAATACTGATTTTTTATTTTAATATCATTCTTTGTTATTACTATTCCAGTTTTTGCTAAATATGCTGTAACTAACGAAAAATATTTATTTGGATTAGGAGCTAAAACTAATACAATTGGTGGAGAAACATTTACGACAGATTGGAGAATGATGATTGATAAACGCCAACAATCTGGTGATGTAAGTGTTAGATCAGTAATATCCGAAAAAATCAACTTGCTAAAAACAGAAGTTACTGGAATAACTTATAATTTTCAATATGGTTCTAACGATGGTAGATATTCAAGAAGAATAATAGGCAGACCTGGAAAACCAACATCGTTGCATTGGGAAAAGAACGATGATAAACCAACAGGAGTGTACATTGTGGGAGCTTATCAATATTAAATATAAAGCACTGTTAATTGAATCATAAATAATATTATAAATTATAACTATTGCCAAAATGAAAATACTGTAATCACATACTTAAACATATGATTAAGTAGTAGTGTTTAAATATTAAATTTGACATGAAACTCATAAAAACGTATAATTTAATAGTAAGGTGATTATAATTGAAAAAGAAAACTTGTGCTGTAATATACAACTCTAATAGTGGACATACATTAAAGCCGCGATATATAAAAGAATATAGAAAAATTCTACAAAAATATGGATATGAACCAAGAATTATTGGAACTGAATATGCTGGCCATGCAAAAGAAATAGTAAGTCATTTAGATAAAGTGGACTTAGTTATTTCTATGGGTGGTGACGGGACTTTTAATGAAGTCATGAGTGGCAACCTGGAAAGAAAAGAACGTCTTATCTTGTCACATATTCCAGTAGGGACAACAAATGATATTGGGGTAATGTTTGGTTATGGAAAAGATATGAAACAAAATCTAAAAGATTTATTAAATGGTGTTGTTAAAGCTATGGATGTATGTTTAATAAATGATAGACCATTTGTTTATGTTGCAGGCTTTGGAAAGTTTTTAAATATTGCATATGAGACACCTAGAGCATTAAAAAAAAGATATGGTAAACTTGCCTATGTAATTGAGGGTGTTAAAGACTTTCTAAGACCAACTAAATTATATAAGATTACTTATAAAGTAAATGGTATTGAAAGAACAGGATATTATTCTTTTATGTTAATATCAAACGCTAATAGAATAGCTGGAATTAATAACTTTTATCGTAATATAAAACTAGATGATGATCAATTTGAAGTATTATTTTGCAACTTCAAAAGAAGAATAGACATTTTAAGAACTTTTAGTGTTTTATTAACTACAGACATTACTAAAGTATCAGGTTTTGAATTTTATCGTACTAATAATATAGAAGTTAAATTTGATACTTATCCTAAAAAAGCATGGTGTGTTGATGGTGAAAAATTAGATAGAGCAGTATTAAATTATAAAATAGTTAATGAACAAGATGTTAAAATAATGTTACCTAAAAAAAATATAAAAAAAATATTTGAAAAATAAAAAATTCTTTTAAAGAATTTTTTTTCTGCTTGTAAAAATCAGGCATATAACAACTGAAGTAATACTAATAATTGAACCAGTAATAATACCTTTAGAACGATATTTCAATTCAATGTTATTTTCTCCTGCTTCAATATCAAACGCTAATAAACTATTGCCAATCTTAAAAGTATCTACCTTTTTACCATTAACATGAACATTCCAACCTACATCATAAGGTATTGAGGTATAAATTGTAGAATCTTTTAATGTATTTATATTACCTTTTATTTGTCTCTCATTAAATGAAGTAATAGTTACTTCATTTTCCTGTAATATATTAGCGACTTTATTAAACTTCTCATCATCTATTGTATAAGCATAAAAAGAATCATATCGATAATCATTATATCCTACATAGATGCTATATTCGTCTTCTTCTGTTCTAGTATTTATAATAAAGTTTTCAGATAAACTTTTATAATCAAAAACATTAATTGGATCAGTTGAACTTTTGTAATAATCAACATTATCATCTAAATGATATAAAGTATCGTTTACAACTATAAAATCAATATTGCTATTATTAGCGTAAAAATACATGTTGTCATTAGGTTGATAGGTATATTTAATTATTGTTTTAACATTATCAAAAGTTTTTTCTTGTCTAATAGGATTTAATTTAACTAAAGTATCAGTAACTAACGTAGACTTTTCTATGAAATCATTTTGAATACCGAATGGATTATCACTAATATAATTCCATAATTTAATATCTTTGTTTGTTGCAAACATTAACCCGGCATTATAATTGCTTTTAAATATTAAAACACCATCTTGATTATAAAACAATTCATATCGTTTAATATCCCAGGTATCACCAATAAAATATTTAATATTAAACATTAGGTCATAAATGGGTGTATTTTGTTTATAATAATAACTATTTATTTTATTACCAGGCATTGCTAAATAGTTTTGTAAGATTGCTAAATTTTCATATGCCATAGAACTAAAAGTTGTTTGTCCATGATAATTGTACCAGGAAGGATCATTAAATGTTAACATATCTGTTCTTTCAATACGATACATTTCACTATCATCTTTTTCATCAATATACTCAAGAGCATCTCTTGTAACTGAATAATCTGAATAAAAGTCACTTATATACTGTTGAATATTCCAGTTATTATTAATTGTTAAAATTGCCTCAACCATAACGGCTAATATGAATAATACACCAGCATATTTCTTTATTATAGGTATATTTATATATATTAAATACAAAATAAAATATATAGTAATTAAAATAAAATTCAGTAATATTATACTATTTTCAATGTTTTTATATCCTAAAAAATATAAGAGACTAATCAATATTATCATTAAAATATAAGTAATAATAACATATCTAACTTTTACTTCTTTAATGTTAAGTATAGAGTATGCACTTATGATTATAAAAATAAAAGAATATAAAAAAGAGTATCGATATGGCAAATCATTAGGAACATGAAATGCGTGCCATATAAAGTCTAAAGGAGCATAAAAGAAGCTTAAAATAAAGAAGAGGATTAACCCTATATAAAAACCTTTAGTTTTAATTTTAATTTTAGGATTTATTATAAATAATATTAAAAGCGCTATAGGTAGAACACCTACTGAAATATTAGCGGCATTAGATAATCCTGAAGAGAAAACAGTACTACCAACACCAGTAAAATGATTTGCTAAGTATTCCCAAAAGGTAAATGCATAATATTGACTAGTTGGCCAAAGATCAGAAGTAGCACTAATTTCTTTAATGCCTAAAAATAATGGTAATAAAAATACTGCAGATAAGCCACCTGCTAGTAAGGATGCTCCACCAAATATTAAACACTTCTTTATGATTGTTTTAATGTCACTTTTCATTGATAATAAATAACCAATAAAATAAATTACTGAAAAGATACATATCATATAACCAATAAAATAATTAGATACTAACATTAAAGCTAAACTTATAGAATATAATAAAAATTTATTTTTATTAACAATATTTTCAATGCCTAGAACTATTAATGGCAAAAATACTAATCCATCAAGCCACATTATATTCCAGTAATATGCACCAAAGTAAGCACAGAATCCATAAAGTAATGCTATTGGAATAAAGTATAGTTTGTTACTATCGAATTTTTTTCTTAAGAAATATACTAACGATGTACAGGCAACCACAGCTTTTAAAGCAATTATAATAGAATATGACATTAATAAATTTTCTCTTTTAAAAAAGAAAATAAAGATATTAAAAATGCTAGATAAATAATTTAAAAAATTTTTAATAAAAGGTAAACCCATTCCCATAGAAAAAGAGTAAATTAAGTTAGAACCATTTTTTACACGATCATAAAGTTCACCAAGCATCGGACCATATTGATGAAAAAAATCAATCGTTAACAAAGAATTTTTACCAAAAGGTGCGACATCTTGTAAATAATATATTGCAGAAATAATAATAACTCCTATAAAAAATGTTCCATAAACAATAAAGTTATTCTTTAAATGATTTTTAATTTTATCTATCACATTAATCACCCATAATAATTATAACATTAAGTAAAATAAAAACCATATCATTTTTATTGCAAATTATGCGTATTTGCGTTATGATTAACAAGCACGAAAGTAGGTAAATTATGGAAAAAATAATAAATATAGCAGTAGTTGCACACGTTGATGCTGGAAAAAGCACATTAGTAGATGCACTTTTAAAACAAAATGGTGTTTTTAGAGTTAATGAAAATATTGATGATCGAGTAATGGATAAAAATGATTTAGAAAAAGAAAGAGGAATCACAATATATTCTAAAAATTGTTCAATTAGATATAAGGAATATAAAATAAATATAATTGACACACCTGGTCATGCTGATTTTTCTTCAGAAGTAGAAAGAGTAATTAAAACTGTAGATACAGTTATTCTACTAGTTGATTCTGCGGAAGGCCCTATGCCTCAAACTCGTTTTGTTTTAAAGAAAGCTTTGGAACACAATTTAAAACCAATATTATTCATAAATAAAATAGATAAATCTGATGCAAGACCTGAAGAGGTTGTAGATATGACTTTTGAACTGTTTTGTGAATTGAATGCTTCTGACGAACAATTGGATTTTCCAATAATTTATGGTATGGCCAAAAATGGAATAGCGAAATATAATTTATCTGATGAGGATAAAGATATTAGTCCTTTGTTAGATACAATTTTAAAAAAATGCCAACCATATAAAGGAAATGAAAAAGATGATTTGCAATTACAAATTTCTAATTTAGATTATGATGAATATATTGGGAGATTAGGAACTGGAAGAATTTCTAAAGGAAAACTAACAAAAGGAGAAACTGTTAATTTAATAAAAAATGATGGAACAGTTGAAAATTTTAAAATTGCTAAAATTTTTGTTAATGAAGGAATATCCAAAGTAGAAGTAAATGAAGCACTATACGGTGAAATAGTAATTGTATCAGGAAGTTCACGTATATCAATAGGTGACACTATCTGTCCTTTAAATGTTATAGATCCATTGCCACCAATTGAGATAGAAAAGCCTACTTTAAGTATGAACTTCTTAGTTAATAATGGTCCGTTAGCGGGTCAAAGTGGTAAATTTTTAACAACAAGACATATTAAAGAACGATTAGATAAAGAATTAGAAATAAACGTTGGACTAGAAATAGAAGAGTTAGAAAATAGTGATGGCTTTAAAGTAAGCGGTAGAGGAGAACTTCATTTATCAGTTTTATTAGAAAATATGCGTAGAGAAGGATATGAATTATGTGTAAGTAAACCAGAAGTGTTATTTCATGAAGAAGATGGTATAAAAACAGAACCTTTTGAAACAGTGATAATAAATACTCCGACTGATTATGCTAGTTCAATAATAAATGATTTACAAGAAAGAAAAGCATTATTAATGAAAATGGAACAAGTAGAAAATTACACAGTACTAGAATTTGAAGCACCTACAAGAGGGTTAATTGGATATAGAAGTAATTTTATAACAAATACTAAAGGTGAAGGTGTAATGGTTAGAAGTTTCTTAGGGTACAAACCATTTGTAGGATTTTTACAAACAAGAAAAAATGGTGTACTGGTTAGTATGGAAAATGGTAAATCATTAGGATACTCGTTATTTAATCTACAAGAAAGAGGAAACTTATTAATTAAACCAGCAACTGATGTATATGTCGGAATGATAATAGGTATACATAATAGAGATAATGATTTAAATGTAAACCCATGTAAAAATAAAGAACTAACTAATATG